>CAUJFT010000109.1 GCA_963169475.1 Bacteroidota bacterium
ACCGTTGAAAAATCCGGTAATTATTATGTTCAGTTCCCTAGTGCTGTTTCCTCTTATGTATTAACGACCCAAACAGCAGCTCCTAATACTGATGGGAACAGTGACCCCGCAACGGCTACCGGCTATAGCCCTATTTTCACAATCGATGTCATTGGAAGTGGTGGTGCTAAAAATAATATGACGATTGACGCAGGATACAAGTGTCCTACCGGAAATTGTATTCCCGTAAATATGATACAGACCGCTCCTACACAATAAAATAGTTTAATCATAAAATACAGAGGCATTTCTTCACACTACTATTGGGTGGGGGGAAATGCCTCTCTTGTTAGGGCTTATATCATTTCACCGCTAACGGGGTTGGTAGCAGGTGGGTATATATAGGAATATGTAATCATATATCCCTACAGGGTTTATTTTGGGGATAGTGAAGAAGGGTGTGTAAGAGATACTGTTTCGCTTGCTCAACATGAAAGTGCTACGCCTATAATAAAACAAAACCAAGGGTACATAAGTATTTACCTAATAAATTTGTAAAACAAGAATATTTATGGCGAATGAATGGGAGAGAAGAAAAGAACTTATTGCAGAAACAGACAAAAAAAAGGTAAGTAAAGAGGGGCTGAAAGAAATCCTTGCCCTCTACCAGTATATGTTTCCTTACAAATGGTATTTTATAGGAGGAATGACGATGCTCGCTTTTTCGGCATTTACAAGCCTTTCCTTTCCTAAGTTTTTTGGAGGAATGGCAAATGCTGCTACAGGTAAAATCAGTGATTTTTTTGTATATCTTAAACCCATTGAAACCTGGTTTGGAGTAGAAACGCTTAATGCCTTAGCGATTGTAATGGGCATGATTCTGGTAATACAGGGGATACTTTCTTTTGGTAGGGTTTATTTTTTTTCGCAAGTAAGTGAAAAAACCATGTCGGATATAAGGTATGCTGTTTACAGAAAAATCATCACGATGCCAATTTCTTTTTTTGAAAAGAGGAGAGTAGGGGAATTAAATAGCCGATTGGCTTCCGATGTTACGCAGTTGCAAGACGTGCTTTCTGTTACACTTGCAGAGCTTTTCCGCCAATTATTAACCCTTATAATTGGCGTTTCGGTCTTGCTTTATTGGTCTCCACAACTCACTTTATCAATGCTTGCGTCCTTTCCGGTGCTAATCGTTATTACGATGCTTTTTGGCAAATTTATCAGAAAAATTTCCAAAAAAGCCCAAGATGAGCTTGCTAATGCGAATGTAATCGTAGAAGAAACGCTTCAAGCCGTAAATATTGTGAAAGCGTTTACAAATGAACGAAAAGAGATAAATCGTTATCGAAAGGCTTTAGATAATAATGTAGCGATGTCTTTAAAGGCAGCTCATTGGCGGGGACTTTTTGTGATGTTTATCATTTACGCGCTTTTTGGAGCAATTATCCTCATTGTATGGAATGCAGCAGGAATGGTAAAAGAAAACAAGATAGGGATAGGGGATTTAATCGAATTTATCTCTTACACGGTATTTATAGGGGCATCAGTTGGTAGTTTGGGTGATATTTACAGCCAGCTCCAAAAAACGATTGGTGCTTCTGAAAGAATAAGAGAAATCCTAAGAGAAGAACCCGAGTTTTTGTTGCCCGAAACCGATAAGGTGTATCCCAAAATATCAGGAGAGGTAGTGTTTGAAAATGTGGTGTTTTCTTATCCTTCCCGTCCGGAGACCTTAGTGCTTAACGGGATTAACCTTCGGGTTAGTAGCGGTCAGAAGGTGGCTTTGGTTGGGCATAGTGGTGCCGGAAAATCAACAATTGCTCAATTAATTATGCGTTTTTATTCCCATCATTCTGGCGAAATACGAATAGATAATAAACCGATTAATGAGTACGAACTCTTACCCCTTCGCCAAAATATTGGGATTGTTCCCCAAGAGGTAATTTTATTTGGAGGTTCTATTCGTGAGAATATTGCATACGGAAAGCCAGATGCCTCCGAAATGGAAATCATAGATGCTGCCAAAAGAGCCAATGCTATGGAGTTTATCGAAAAATTTCCGGAAAGGTTAGATACTATGGTAGGAGAAAGAGGCGTAAAACTTTCCGGAGGACAAAGACAAAGAATAGCGATTGCAAGAGCAATTCTCAAAAACCCAGTTTTACTCATTTTAGATGAAGCAACAAGTGCCTTAGATGCCGAGTCCGAAAGCCTTGTGCAGGAAGCACTCAATGAATTGATGAAAGACCGTACCACACTCATTATCGCACATAGGCTTTCTACTATCAGAAATGCGGACAATATTTATGTACTTGATGGCGGCAAAGTAGCAGAGTCCGGTACCCATGATTTGCTCGTTAATAAGCCGGACGGAATATATAACAATCTGGTCCGCCTACAAGCCGATGGTATAATTGGGGGATAAGAACATGTCTATTTTTTTGAGATACCTAATCTATTATCTCTCCTAATAGCCACCCTCTTAACCAACGCTTTCTATGTTCTTTTTTGAGCGTAGGGTGTTCCGTTACGGGTGGGGGCGGTTCTTCTGCCGGGGTGGAAACTTGTATTGCTTGTATTTCGGGTTGAGGAAGAGTAGCAGAGGGGTCTAATACTCCTGGTTCTAATATATTTCCTATTTCTGCTTTGGGCGATATAGGGGGTACTGCCGAGATAGGTTTGCGGGATTGTTGTACTAAAGGTTGATAACTCAATCCTTTTTTTTGTTTCCATTGCAAAGCAGCAATTCTTATTACCAAGGCTGATATGGCAAGCCCGACAAGGAATAACGAAACCACAAGGTAAAACGGTATCATGTCCGATGGGGATAAGTGCAAGCACAAGGACTTTGCATCAGTCGTTTGTTTTTTACTTGGGCTAATATCAGGATAGAGGCAGCTACCAAGTTAATAATAACTCCGGGTAATCCATGACTATGGAGTAGTGTGTGTTGAACAAAAAATAAGGCAAACCCGGAGAACAACATGAAGAACGGCAGTAAACTTTTGTGTGTTCTGTAGCTATTCAAAAGTATCCCGCCCCCCAATAAAAAACTAGCAATCATTACGCCAATCTCTATGGCTTCTGACTCAAACCAACTCCCTGCAATGGTAGGGAAAAGCGTGAGTATAATAGGCGTAAGTGCGCAATGAATCGCACATAATAACGACATTACACTTCCAGAGTTTCCAAGTAAAACCAATAATCTCGACATTTTTATTATTTTTGCAACAAAGTTACAAAAATAATCGAGATTCGTTTACATTTTCTTGAAACTTTTGCAACAAAATTGCAAATATTGGTTTTCTGTCATACTAACTAAGGATTAACTCCTAAGAAAACGATTGGCAGAATACTTAATAATCAGGGTAATAAATTTTAATAATTTTAATATATAGCATGAAAATAAGGATAAGTACACAAGTCAAAGGAAGTCCTATTCAGATTATGAAAAGGTTTGACAGGGCATTATTTGAAGCACTTTCCCCTCCGGGAATGAGAGTAATCATTCATCAGTTTGAGGGTTCGGGAGAAGGGGATACTGTTAGGGTTACATTGATTCCGTTCGGAATTTCGTGGTTGAAGCAAGATTGAGTTTCTCGAATTACTACCAATATTTCCCACGATGACCTTAGCTATTTTATAGACGAAGGAGTAGTACTCCCTTGGTTTTTAAGTAGCTGGAAACATTCCCATTATGCAAAGAGACTAACAGCACGCTATAGCGAAATTATAGACGCAATCGTGTACCATTCTCCTTTTTTACTACTAGAATGGCTGCCATAAGTATCTTTTCAAAATTAGTTTATATTAAATTTGGAGAAATTAATCGTTAGATTGTTACCCATATTGGCAAGGCAACGATTTGTAAGATAAGCTATTCTATCATTTTCAAAATAATCTTGAGGTCTTAGCCAATCGGTTTTTAATATACGCCAGAGTGTTTCTGCAATATTCAAATGTGGGGAATAAGGCGGCAGATAAAAAATATAAAGTCTCCTTTTTTGCCAATATTCCAAACGCTCTTTAAATAGTTTTGAAGTGTGTACATTTGCATTGTATAAAACGATAAATATATCTTTATGAATATTAAACGACATATTATCAATGAATTGAACAATATATTTTGTATTAATGCTTCCTTTGCTTGTAAGTAGTTCTTAGTTTTTAATGATAAGTTCTTAGTATATACAAATAATTGTTTTATCAGTTTTTTTAACTGAAAATAATATCATAAACTAATTTCAAACCAGTACTTAGTCCAAAAACATTTGTTTTTTCGACTAATCAAACCAAAAATATTCAAGCGAAATCCTCTTTGGCTAGGAACATAAACCTCTTCATCGGGAAATTGCCAGCCATAAGGCACATACCCTTCACTATATACACGACTCTCGTCGCCGTGATACAAATCAATCAAACCTTATTCACTCAAATTTTCAATTTCTTTAAGTGCCTCTATCTTTGCCTTATAAAGCTCCGGTTGTGGCTTGTTTTTAGTTCGTTTTCTTATACGTTTGTGTTTTCAGCCAAGCTTTTTAAAAAACGGCGAAACGTTGGACCGCTGACAGTTCTATTCGTTTCTGCCTCCCATTCAGCTTTGGCTATTTGCACAAGCTGGCGGTTCTCTTTCACCATTTTTAAAATGGTGGGTTCATCTTCTTTTCTCAAAATTGGTTTGCGACCTCGACCCGGTTTTGTTTTTAATCCCTCAATACCCTCTTTTTTGTATCTTGATAACCAGATGTTTACACTAATGTGGCACATATAGGTCATCTTGCCAACCTCTTTTGGTTTCAGCCCTTCTCCTTTCTGTGAAGCCTTTATACAATTCTCGCTTTTGAGGTTCTTCTAATATTGGTCTATTTACTCGTCCCATAGTGGGTGCAGAGATAATTACGTCCCTCAAACCTAAAAGTAAATAATTAAAAACAAAAAAGCTCAAAATCAATTATTTACAAATGTACCCCGCAAACCTAAAAGTAAATAATTAGTATCTTTGTGGTATTTAATAGGTATTTAAGGGGCATTTAAGAGGCATCAAATAGCAAAAGTACATGCGCAAATAGGTGTTTAAAACCCTGAAAAACAATAAAATAAGACACTTAGAGACAAAAATACAGAAAAGCCCGAAAAAGCGTCATTCTTTGAAAATAACGGTCATTTTTTGAAAATAACGGTCAAAAATAACGGTCATTTTTTGAAAAAAAGAGACATAAAAAAGGGACATTTTTTGAAAACAACTACCAAAAATAGGCTTATTGATGCCTCATGTTTTTGAGTAACCGCTCCACGACCCATAGTTCTACGATGTCTTCTTTCTGTACAAGGAACGGTTCGTAGAAATCATTTTTTGAAATGAGGAGTATAGCGTCTCCTTCTTCCTTTATATATTTAATATTGATGCCCTCCCTGCTTAGGACTACATAAAGGTTAGACCTATGAAATAAATCCCTGTGTATATCCAAAACCCTTCTGCAAAATACAATATCACCCGTGTTTATAATAGGGTACATGCTATCGCCAAAGACACAAAAACCGCGAACTAACTGCTCCCTATGTTGAGGTAGTGCTTGCATTTCCCAGTAAACGCCGGGAGAAATATCTCCCCACCCTACAATATAGCCTGCGCTTGCGCTGTGGAACATCGGTAAAACAAAGCTCTCTCTTTCGAGGGATATTGGGTGGTTGAGCGGTACTGCTAATTTATACAAAGCAGCAGGCGAAACCTCCTTCTCCCGCTCACTCAACAGCATCGACCCCTCTCCCGTAAGTAGCCATGTGGGATTTATATCGGGATAGCCTGCGACAATTTTCGCTAATTTGTCTGAACCGATACCACTATTTTTTTTAATAGCATTAAATAATACCCCTCTTGTTAGGTCAGATTGCTTTTCAATATCCCATGCAGATAATTTTTTCGTAGCCATGTAGTTTTGTAATCTACTTACAATAATGTCATTATCAACGACTTTCATAATTTTATAAAAATAGTTTAAAATATTTTACGATAATTATCGTAAAATATTTGAATATGTTAAAATTATCGTATTACTTTGCATTGTAATTATTAGCAATTACAAATAAACGCAAAAAATGGTGAAAACATCAAAAAATACTTCAAAAAACGTAAAGAAATATTGCGAGGCAGTTTTTTTTCATAGAGGGTTAGCGAAAATTATAGCTGCGGAAACTGGCTATAAGGTGGGTACGGTTAGGGCAATGTTGTCGGGGTACAGGACGCGCCCCTACAAGGTAGAAGTGCGGGTAAAACATTATCAAGATTTGCTGCTCAACGGCAAATAAACCACTCCAAAATATCCCCATGTACATCTCCAATTCACATATCTATCTTTCTCTATCGGACCTGAAAGAGTTCGGGTTAAGAAGCAACTATGATAATTGGGTTGCCCTCCGCACCAAAGGCGTAATCATCGAAGGCGAAGGGCACAATAAGGCAGTAAGGTACGACACCATCCCTCCGCAAAGCCTCAAGAAGTTGCCAAGCGAAGCGGAATTGCGCCAAAAGATAGCGGTTCAGATGGTTTTGGGAGGGATAAAGGCGAATCAGGAAGATGTGGCGTATTACAGGGCGTGTTTACTTGCCATAATGAAGGGAGATGCTGCCTTAGAAGCCAAGGCGGTGGAGTTGGCGAAGGCAAAGGGGGTGGTGGAAAAAACACTGGAGGCGATGGAAAGAGGCTTTTATAAATCGCTTGGCTATGCAAATATATGGGATATATTGGGGGCATTGCTTCCCCACGTACAAAGCCTTAATATTGAGGGCTTGAAGGGGATAAAAACCGTAAAAAGCCTATACAAAAAGGTAAATATTTATTTGAAAGAGGGAGCGGAAAGCCTTGTAAATGCCCGCTACGGCAACGACACCGGCCGCAAGGTAGGGGCAGAGGTTCAGGCTTTGATAGGCGAGGTTTATGCAGGAACGCCCTACGGGGGTACGCGCATACAATATGAGGTAAACAACAAATTGGCGCAGACGGGACATGAACTAATGTTGAGCGAGAGCTGCATTCGCATCTATATAAATAATTCAAACTTTAGGGCAAAATATTTGGCAGACAAGCAGGGCAAACAGGCGTGGAGGAATGAATTTGACCCTATTATTTGGCGCAAGCCGCCGTCCAAGGCGGGCTTGTTGTGGTTCATCGACGGTACGCCTATAGAATTATACTACAGGGTAAAAAACAAAAGAGGTGTTTGGACGCTCAAACGCTTGTATATAGTAGTGGTTTTGGATGCTTATTCATGGAAAGTGGTAGGCTATTCTATAGGGGAGCGAGAAACCCATGAGTTGGTGAAAATGGCTGTCCAAAACGCCATTATCAACGAAAATTACACTCCGCCTCATCAATTTGGCTACGATAACGCCATCGACGGCGAGCTTGAAAAATGGTTGTGTGACATATCAGGACATTCTTTTGCGGCTGCGGTAGGCAATGCGAGAACTAAGGTAATTGAACCTTTTTTCATGCAGTTGTTTGAATCGAAATGCAAAGACTACGTAAATTTTTCGGGTTTGGGAATCCGGTCCAAAAAAGCGTGCAGCCATATAAATCCCGACAATTTAGATAAGAACATGGGGTTAATCCCCGAAAGGGAGGGGTTAGTGCTTCAAATATCGGAGGTAATAGCGGCATGGAACGATGACACAAGAAGCGCGGGACCCGCAGCCAACCGGGTGGTAAAGAAGGTGCGCTTGTCGCCCGCTGCGGCGCAGCAGCGCAGCTACGACCTCAATCCGAGGGAAGTTCTCACTTACGAAAGACAGGTAGAAATATGCTGGCAATGGCGGGAATACAAAGACGGCAAAGAATGGAAACGCCAGCCTTATATCTACGATAATGGCGGAGTTGGTATGACGATAGAGGGGGAAATGCACCGCTACACGGTGGCAGAAGATGCAGAAACCTACTTGCAGGTAATCCAAGAAAGTTTGTATGTCAAGTATTTACCACTTGACATAAGCAAGATTTATCTATACCGAGGCGACCGCCCCTTGTGCGAAGCCTACGCCGTCAATCGCCAGCCGATGGCATTGGCAGACCGCGAGGAAAGCGATGCCAAAAGGTGGCAAAACACGATGAAGTTCAAAAAAGACGTGGAAAAACTAGCGAAAGAGCAACGTGAAGCAGCGAAAGAATTAGCATCAATGTTTGAAATCGTAACAGAACATGATGCGGAGAGCCGCGCAAAGGCAGGCTTCGCCTTGAAGCAACCCCGCCATAAAGAGGAATTGAACGAGGCAGAAGATTTAATGAAAGACCTCTACCATGTAGAGGAAGATGACTTAATCGGGGAAACACTTTAATTTTTATATATGATGGAAGCAATTCAAGTTAATCCAAGCGCAAAACAAACCGCCGTACACGAGCAGATTACGCGTATGACAAGAGGCAGCACTGGATATTCGGCTAAGAGATTGT
>CAUJFT010000110.1 GCA_963169475.1 Bacteroidota bacterium
GAGAGCGTTCTACTTATCGTGTTTCTGTTTCTAATACCTATCAGACAGGTATCGTACCCAATAGTAAGTTTCAGCGCACGACCGTTGGAATGAGTGGTGCCACTGATATTAGTGCTAAATTGAAAGCGTCTTCTTCTATCAACTATACTAACTCCGGAGGAACACGCATGCAAATGGGAAGTAATACTTCTGGTATCATGCTTGGCTTGCTTAGAACTCCTCCTTCCTTTGATAACTCAAATGGAGTCAGCGACCCTACAGACCCTGCTGCTTATATGTTCTCCGATGGTTCACAAAGAACGTATCGTGGTGGGGGAGGATACGATAATCCCTATTGGACAGTTAACAAGAACCAGCTAACAGACCAAGTTCATCGTGTTTATGGAAATGTCCAATTGGACTACAAAGCAACCGACTGGTTGAGTTTCCTTTATCGTACCGGTGCTGACGTTTACTCCGATGCACGTAATCAGGGTTTTGCTATTGGGTCTAACACGCTCCCTGCCGGTCAGGTATTTAATCAGACCATCCTCCACCGGCAATTAAACCATGACATCATGGCAAATTTCCAAAAGAAATTTGGAGAAAATATTGACTTAGGAGTAGTGATGGGAGTGAATCAGTATGGCTCACAAGATTATAATAATTATACACAAGGAGATGGATTAAACTTACAGGATTTCTATCATATTTCTAATGCCCAAGCAGTACTTTCTCGCCAGTCTGTCAATAACTACTTAAAAAGAGGGTTCTATGCACAAGAAAAATTTGGATACAAAAACTTCTTGTACTTAGAC
The DNA here is from genome assembly GCA_963169475.1 of Bacteroidota bacterium. Classification (GTDB taxonomy): domain Bacteria; phylum Bacteroidota; class Bacteroidia; order J057; family J057; genus JAAFHL01. The sequence continues at coordinate 798 of CAUJFT010000110.1, forward strand.
CTTACACAACGTAGAGATTGGACATCCTCTATCGGAGGCAAAGGATTTAGCTCTTTTTCTTATAACTTAGGCTTTATCTTTACCGAGGCTTTGGGCATGGCTGACAACAAGGTTCTACCTTATGGTAAACTTCGCGTATCTTGGGCTGACGTAGGAAATGACGGACCTATTTATTCTACCAGCAACTATTATACACTAGGCTTTTTTAATGATGGTTGGACAAATGGTATCTCTTTCCCTTTCAACGGCATTCCAGCATTTGGACACTCTGGTTTGTTGGGTAATCCTAATTTGAGACCCGAAAACACCAAGACATTTGAAATTGGTACTGACTTAAAATTTGTTCAGAATCGTTTAGGCTTAGACTTTACCTATTGGTCTTCTAAAAGTACCGACCAAATATTTGCAGTGCCTATCGCTGCTTCAAGCGGGTATCGTAATATCGTGAAAAATGCAGGGGAAATTGACCGTCATGGTTTTGAAATCGTAGGATATGCAACCCCCGTCAAAACAAAAGATTTTGTATGGGATATGACTATCAATTGGTCTGCTTATCGCACGATGGTAGTAGCATTAGATAGCACCACTGAAAATATTTCTAGGGACGGCTTTGAAGACCCAGGAATCCGTGTAGTAGAAGGGCAGCCCTTATTTGTCATCTATGGTACTCGGTGGTTAAGAGATGCACAAGGAAGAACTTTGATTGACCCCGCAACGGGACATCCGATTATGGATAACGAAACGGGAGTGATTGGTAATCCTACGCCCGATTGGTTGATGGGATTCCGTAATACCTTTAGCTACAAAGGACTTTCTTTCTCTTTCTTGTTTGATTTCCGTAAAGGCGGAGACATCTGGAACGGAACAAGAGGTGCTACTACTTTCTTTGGCACGGCTGCCGAAACAGCTGAAAACAGAGACGGAACGAAGGTGTTTAATGACGGAATGTTTAAAGGCTCTGTTTTAGGAGGATATGATATTAATACGGGAGACGTAGTATATATGGACGCCTCCGGTACTACTATCGGGCAAGCTGCCGGAGATGGCGCAAATCCTTCTGTAGCAATAGCAAATACCCTTGACGCTCCCTACGGACAAGGTTGGTTCATGGATGGACCTGGTAGCGGATTTACCGGTCCTGCTGAGACATTTATTGAAGACGGTTCCTTTGCAAGATTGCGCGAGGTAAACCTCGGCTATACTTTCGACCGTAGCCTTTTTGGCGCAAAAAGCCCCGTAAAAGGTGCTTCTATCACATTTACCGCTCGTAATCTTTGGTTAGCTACAAAATACAAGGGGGTAGATCCTGAAACAAGCCTTGTGGGTTCTCGTGATTATCAAGGAATGGATTACTTCAATAATCCCAATACTCGTAGTATAGGCGGTGCCATAAATCTTTCTTTCTAATTTGTTTAAACATCGTAATTTATAATTAATAGAAATGAAAAAATTGAAATATATCTCAGTAATTGTACTTGCTTCGTTGATGGCGACCTTTACTGGCTGTAAGAAATTAGCAGACGTAAATATAGACCCTAATCAGCCGGCTAAAGTAACAAGCCCTCTCCTTCTCTCGGCAGCAGAAGCCAACTATGCCTATACACAAGGAGGAGATTTGTCCCGTTTTGCGAGTGTATGGGTTCAGCAATTAACCGGTGCAGACCGTCAGTTTGTCGCAGTGAACGAATATACCGTAACCGAAGTAGATATGGACAACGCATGGAGATTTGGATTGTATGGAGGAGCAATGAAAGACCTCCAGCTCCTGATTGAGCAAGCAGAAGGGGAAGGAAATCCCTACTATGCGGGTATCGGGAAAACACTCATGGCTTATGCCCTTATGACTTGTACCGACTTGTTCGGAGACATTCCTTATACAGAAGCATTTCAAGGAGACAAAGACCTTCTCCCTAAGTATGAGACGCAGCAGGCTATCTATACAGAAGTTCGTAAACTAACTACCGCAGCAAGAGCCGATTTTGCTAAGTCTGTTACCGACAATGCTGAAGTACCCGGAGATGATGATTTTATTTATGGTGGGAGTATGTCCGATTGGAATGCGTTCACTTATGCCGTAGATGCACGTAGTTGGCTACATGTGCGCAAACAAGACCCTGCTGCTGCAGCCAATGCAATCACAGCAGTAGGAGAAGCACAAGCCGCCGGCTTTACCGATGCTGCTTTTGCATTTAGCACCTCCCAAACTACCGCTAACCCTTGGTATCAGTTCTCTTCTCAACGTTCCGGATACATCACTTTTGCAGGGTATCTTGCTGATAAAATGGCTGAAATGTATGACCCCAGAGGAGGTGTTTATGGAGAAGCCATGGTTGAATCTCCTTCCGGACCTATTGGCGGAATTGATGCACCAGTCGTATTCATCTCTGATGCCGAACTTGATTTTATCCACGCAGAATGTGCCTTATTAGCTGGAGATGCTACTGCAGCGCATACTGCTTACCTTGCGGGTATCGGCAAATCTCAATCTTTCTGCGGAGTAGATGCCACCGGACAAACGGATTATCTTACCCAACCTGCCGTAGATCCAGGCGTAGGCAACCTTACCCTTGACCACGTCATGTATGAGAAATACGTCGCCTTATACACTCAACCAGAAGCATTCACAGATTGGAGAAGAACAGGACTACCCGCACTTACTCCTATTTCTGGTAACGCGATTCCGCGCCGTTTCCTTTATCCTCAATCTGAAAGGTTGTATAATGCTGGGAATCTTCCTTCTGGACAAACGCTCTTCTCAAGGGTTTGGTGGGATGTACAGTAATCCTTTAGAGTAAAAGCCCTTAACAAAACACAAATCGTCCTCTTTTCAGGGGGCGATTTGTGTTTTACATAAACCCTTCTTGTACGGTGATAAAGAATAGGGGTATGCTGATGCAGTCCCTACCATGTTTATTTTTGGGGCGAATGGAGAGGGGTATTCAGGGGTACGGTTTCACTTGCCCAACACTACGGGGTGGGGGACTTCATTTATTATCCCAAAAAATGTAGGGTAGCCTAAAAAGATAAGTAGTATAAAGCAAATATCCATTACTTTTAAAATCATGGTTGATTCATAATAAGAATATTAAAAACCCATTATCTACAACCGTATAAATATCAATACCAGGTCTCTATTACTTATGAGGTTTTTTGAAAAATTCTTGTATCAATTTTCCTAACTTTCTCTCATTCTGCCCAAATTATAAAAATATTATGCTTGCATAATAAATATTTTCGTAATTTAGCGCGAAATTAGTATGCTTGCATAACAATTATATATAATTATTAGTATTAATCACAGAGTAAAACTATATAAAAAAGAAACGTTATTTAATATGGAAATCATGAGTAAAAATGTAATTAAAGGAGGGGAGTTTCTCATCCGTGAAACATTAGCACAAGATATTTTTATTAGGGAAGAGTTTACGGAAGAGCAAAATATGATGGCAAAAGCCTGTCAGGATTTTCTCGAACATGAGATTTATCCTAATGTTCTAAAAATAGACGGAGACCCAATGCTTTCCGAAAAATATTTGGAGAAAGCGGGGGAAATGGGGCTATTAGGCGTTTCGATTCCGGAAGTTTATGGAGGATTAGGAATGAATTTTGTAACCTCTCTGCTCATTGCAGACATTATTGGTTCGGCAGGGTCTTTTTCTACCACTTACGGAGCGCATACTGGTATCGGAATGCTGCCTATTCTGTATTATGGAACAGAGGAGCAAAAATTGAAGTATCTCCCTAAATTGAGTGCGGGAGAATGGAAGACTTGCTATTGCCTCACAGAGCCGTTTGCTGGCTCAGATGCCAATGCCGGAAAAACCAGAGCCGTATTGACAGAAGATGGGCTACATTATAAGATTACTGGTCAAAAAATGTGGATTACCAATTCTGGTTTTGCAGATATTTTTATTGTTTTTGCAAAAATAGAGGACGATAAGAAGCTGACAGCATTTATTGTAGAGAAGTCTTTTGGAGGAATTACCCTCAATCCCGAAGAGCATAAACTTGGGATTAAAGGCTCTTCCACCCGCCAAGTTTTCTTTAATGAATGTATGGTTCCTGTAGAAAATATGCTTTCTACCAGAGAAAATGGCTTTAAAATTGCCGTAAATATCCTTAATATTGGAAGAATTAAATTGGCGGCAGGAGTACTTGGAGGCTGTAAGTTAGTTACCACTTATGCTACTAAATATGCTTCGGAGAGGATTCAGTTTAATGTTCCTATTGCTTCCTTTGGGGCAATCAAGCATAAACTTGCAGAAATGGCTACAAGGATTTATGCTACGGAATCGGCAAACTATCGCGCCGGGCAGGATATTGACCTTGCAATAGAGGCTTTAAAGCTAAAAGGACTCTCTGAATCAGAGGCTAAACTAAAAGGAACAGAGCAATTCTCCGTAGAGTGTGCGATGACAAAAGTTCACTCCTCTGAGGTACTTGGCTATGTTACAGATGAGGGCGTTCAAATTTATGGTGGTATGGGCTACTCTGCTGATGCTCCGATGGAGAGAGCCTATCGCGATGCCCGTATCGCTCGGATTTATGAAGGGACAAACGAAATCAATAGGCTTCTAGCAGTGGATATGCTTATTAAAAAAGCCTTGAAAGGAGAGCTTGATTTAATAGCTCCTGCCATGAAAGTAGGACAAGAACTTATGGGACCTCCCTCGATGGAAACGCCCGATTCAGGATTATTCGGACCAGAAAAACTCGCCCTCAAAAACATGAAAAAAGCAGGGCTTATGATTGCTGGTAAAGCACTTCAGGACTTGCAGCAAAAACTTGAAAATGAGCAAGAAATTTTGATGAATCTTGCAGACATGCTTATCGAAGCCTATGTAGCAGAATCCACTATTTTACGTACAGAAAAATTAGTAGGATTAAGAGGAGAGGCGGCTTGTAGGCAACAAATCAATATGGCTAAAGTATATTTTAATCATGCCTTGGATATTGTGGAGCGGTCAGGAAGAAATGCGATTATCTCCTTTACTACCGGAGACGTTCAAAAAATGTTGCTCATGGGACTCAAAAGATTTACTAAATATACTCCGGCTAATGTGAAAGAACTTAGGCGCGAAATTGCAGATAGCATGGTTCAGGGGGAAGGATATATTTTTTAACCTTCAAGATTCTGATTAAAAAAACAAAGAGAATGTCCGTTAGACATTCTCTTTGTTTTTTGGTAGCCGTCCAAATGTAATGTTAAAAACACCTTTC
>CAUJFT010000111.1 GCA_963169475.1 Bacteroidota bacterium
ATCTAAATAAAAAAGATAGTCAGGAAAAGGGTAAGTGTTCTTGTAGGCATAAGCCTTCGCTCCTGTAAGATTCCAACGGCTTGCCGTAAGGATACCGCCAAGTACATTTCCCATAGGTTCAAAAAATGGACGCGGTACAAACCCTACATCATAGTTTTTGCCAAAAACAAAATCATATCCCCGTAACTTATCTTTAATTGCTTGTACTTCATTAAACTGATAGCTTCTTTTTGCCTTTATGTCTATCTCCTGAAAGCAATAGAAATCCACACTATCAGTAACCGTCTGTAAAATTCCAACTATATTCTTTTCAAAAATATCCCTAGTGTTTCTAACAGTTGTACCGCCGTCGTAGAAAAAATCCATTTCTTTTCCAAGCCCTCCAAAACCAAGATTCCAAGTCATAATCGTAAAAACACTATCTTCTTTTGAGAGTTTCACCTCAGAATGCCCTTCTACTACCAACGAAGTTTCTGGCTCGGGTTGAAAATCCGTTAGCCAAGCATATCCAAGTACTCCTACGACATAAACAACGACAAGAAGCAAGAACAATCCTATTATCTTAAGTATGGTTTTCATTCAAAGCAATATTTTATTTTCCATCCCCGAAATAATTAAAAATAATTGACTTTCCCGCTATTTTTATCATTTATTCTTTGTTTTCTAAAAATTTAATACTTTGAGGGGTTCTTTTTGTATTTTTGACCTCGATTTAATGTCGTAACTACATTTATTTATGATTCCTATAGAAAAACCGGATACGATGTGTGTATCTGCTACTATTTCCGATGAGGATATTAGAGAAATATGGATTTATGCCTTAGGAGAATTTGGTTTCCATGGTTTTGAGGAAGCCAAAGAGGAAGTCCATGCCTTCATTGATGAGGCACTTTGGGATGAGGGAGAATTAAGGAAATACCTATCAGAATATTTCCCTGAAATGGAGGTTTCCTTTGTAATATCAAGGGTAGAGGCTAAAAATTGGAATGAAGAATGGGAAAAAAATTATCCTAACCTATATATTGGCGCATTCTGTCAAGTACTCCCCTCTTTTCGGGAGCCGTTACCCGGATTTTTACATACCATTATAATAGACCCTAAAATGTCATTTGGTACGGGTCATCATGCCACTACGCAGCTAATGATGTTTTTTTTACAAGAGGTAGATTGTAAGGAAAAGGCGGTAATGGATATGGGGTGTGGTACGGGTATATTGGGAATTTTGGCTTCGATGCTGGGCGCACAATTTGTAACGGGGATAGACATTGACCCATGGTGTGTGGAGAATAGCATTGAAAATATAGAATTAAATTTTATTACTAATATGGCGATTTTACAAGGAGGGGCAGAGGCTATTCCCGAAAAGCAATATGATATCTTTATCGCCAATATTAACCGGAATATTTTGCTTGCAGACGGAGAGAAGTACGTAAAGCATCTATCAGAGGGCGGAAAGTTGCTACTTAGCGGATTCTATGAAGCGGATATTCGGGACATTCGTTGTCATTTTGAAGCATTAGAATTAAATTTTGAGGCACTAAAAACCCGAAACAATTGGGCGGGTTTGTGCTTTTCTGCACGAAAGAGATAATACAGAAAAAGCGTTTTTTAATAATCATAAATTACATTTATTACTCACCATTATGCCAAAAAATCCAATTTATAATCTTAAGGCGTGGATTGATGAAAATCGCCATCTCCTAAAACCACCCGTAGGCAATAAGGTTGTTTATTCTGAAACCCAAGATTTTATCGTTATGGTAGTAGGAGGACCTAATGTACGGACGGATTACCATTATAACGAAACAGAAGAATTTTTTTACATGGTAGAGGGGAATATGGTCTTGAGAATCCAAGAAAACGGGAAAGCCGTAGATATTCCTATTCGAGAAGGAGAAATTTTTCTTTTGCCAGGGAAAGTACCACATTCTCCTCAAAGAGAAGCCGGAAGTATCGGCATCGTAATAGAACGAATAAGAGAAAGTCGTCATACAGATGGACTACAATGGTATTGCGGTAGTTGTAATACTCAATTATATGAAGAATACTTTCAAATGGAGGATATTATGACACAAATGCAGGGGGTTTTTGAAAAATTTTACAGAGATGAACATGCACGCACTTGTAAAAGCTGCGGGGAAGTACTAACCCCTCCGGAAAAGTATCGATCATGATTACAAGAAACAGGTACTGAAAACGCCAAAGATTGGTAGTCTACCAATCTTTGGTGTTTTCAGTTTTTATTGTCTTATGAGGTTATTTATTTCCATTTAGGAATATTGAGATTACCCTTGAGCTTGTCAAGGGCTTTTTTGATACTATCTTCCGTCCGTTTTTTGGCTTCTTCCGCTTTTTTGCGGATTTCTTCCTCCTTTTTACGCTTTTCCTCTTCGGCTTTTTTACGAAGTTCCTCCGCCTTTTTCTTTGCCTCCTCTTCGGCTTTATTTTTTAATTCTTCTGCTTTATCCTTTACCTGACCAATAATTTCGTCTTTTTTATCCTCTATTTTATTTTTGAGGCTATCCTTATTAAGCGGAATATCTAACCCCGTTTTGTCTTTAATAATATCTTCAGCTTTGTCTTTGGCAAGGTCTATCGCTTGGTCCTTCACATCGTTTGGCGTACTTCCGGAGATACCAGTAATGATAGGGTTACCGAAAGTCCCCCCGATTCTTAAATCGGCTTTAAGCCTTCCACTATTTTGAATAGCCCCTCCCGAAAGCGTACTCAAAGCATTTTGCACTGCTTGCCCTCCTTTTCCCAACGGTGCGTCTATTTTGACAAGATAGTCTATATTGCCCCTCAAGGCTTGTTTTCCTCCGACATTGAGTATAATATCTTTGGCTTTTACGTCAAAGGGAGCTACTTCAAGCCACCCATTTTTTATGACAAACTTAGAAGATGCCTTTTCAAGGATAATTTCTTTGAAGTCTTGTATTTTGGTAACTTCTGCCAGTTTTGCGGTAATGGGTGAGCCGGTAAGCTTACCATTGATAAGTTCAAAAATACCTAATCCGCCTACATTTTCTAATACGGGAGTCATTTGGGAGGTAAAATTTCCCGTCATCTGAAGTTGAGTATTGAGCTTCCCATCAAGATATTGCGCAATAGGAGCTAACTGTCGAACGGTATTGAAATATCTGTAAGCCTGCTTAAAAGAAAGGTCTTTGATGTTAAGGTCTAATCCGTAAGCCGGATTATTGATGTTTTTGGTATCATAGATTCCATTCATGGTAAATGTCCCGTCAAGGGTTTGGAAGTTCACATTTTGCATGTTTAAGGCACGGTCCGCAACTCCTATTTTTCCAGACAAATTTTTCAGGGTCAGATTATCATAGAGTACTTCTTGCGCGCTTGCGTTAATATTGATTCTATAGCCGGGGGGTACTTCAATCACAGAGGTTCCGCTGGGTGAGGGAGCTACTTCGGCTTGAGCCGAAACCGCCTGCGGGTCATCTGCTCCCATCCACTCATTGACGTTTATTTTTTTAGATTGTATGGTAAGGTCTCCTCCCAAAGGTTCATTTTCTATTAAGGCGTATGCCAGATAATTGGTAAGGTTTCCATTTACCATAAAATCAGTTTTACCGATTGTCCCGTAAATTCCGGATAGATTTAATAGGGTATTGTTAAAGGTAAGGTTTCCGGCAGGAATATTCACCGGATAACCCAGCGATTTACTTTCATATTGAATATTTTGAAGTTGAACATTTCCTCCGGTAGTAGTTTGGGTGTATAGTCCTTTTTGAACCTCCGCCATATTTCCTTTGGCATAAAATTGATTCACTTTAACCTTCCCAGCTAAATCCATTCCTTCGACAGGATAGATTTTCATTAATTTTCCCAAATCCAATACTCCATTACAAGCAATGTCAAAAGTTGGATTATCAAAATTTTGAATCAAGGCTTTGCCGTCTATGGGTTCATTATCTAATTCAAAGTGAAATTTGGGAAGCGTCAGCACGGCTGCTGCTAATGTCCCTACAGGATTTACAAGAGAGCCTTCAAAATTCATATTTTTGAGTTCTACCTTGTACGCTTCATTTTTTACATAACCATTCGCCATACTCATTTGAGCATTCATCTTCGGGAGCGCGTTAGATTTCTGGTCATATACCCCGTTAGCGGTTCCGTCTATGGAAAAAAGCCCCGCAAGTTTCATTCCCTCTACCGGAAACAATTGGGTAAGTTTTTCGAGGTCAATCGTTCCTTTTACCTTTCCGTCATAATTAGGGGTATCAAAGTTTGAAACTTTAATACTTCCATCAAAAGGTTTTTTGTCTAAATCAAAGTGAAAGCTAAGAATATCTAATAAGGTAGAAGCCAAATCGCCCTTGGTATTGATAAGAGAACCCTTAAAATCAATATTCTCCAATACAACCGGATAGTCCTTATTTTTTACAAATCCTTTGTTCATATTCATACGGGCATTTACCTTCGGAAATGTTTTTTTGAGGGTGTCATACACTCCCGCAAGATTAGCGTCTATCTCAAAGTTACCCTTTAATACTGTTCCTTCAATGGGGAATACGTTCGTTAATTCTTCAAGATTTAATTTTGCTTTTATTATGGCATCTATATTTGTAGGAGAGAGTCCGTTTATTTTACCCTGAATATTGATAGGATTGCTACCGATATTCGCCTGAAATTTTCGGATATCTAACTGTATATTTTGGAAGCCGGGTCCGGCAGGATTGGCAACGCTAAGGTCGAAGTTCATTCCCGTAACGGCAGAAGGTAGTTTTGGATATTGGATTTTGCCGTTTGCCAGATTAAGCTTGACATCAAACCCCGGATAATTAGTTTGGTTATATATCCCGCGTACAATCCCAGAAAAGTTAAGTGTACCTTCAGATTTTAGGGAGGTATAGTCTTTTTTGTAAACGGCAGGAATCAGAGAAAAAAGTTGCTTTACCTCGGCTTTTGGACAATTAAACCTCAAATCTAAATGAATGTCATCTTTGGGCATTCCTATCGTTCCCGAAAAGTTCAAGGGAAGATCATTGAGTAGAATTTCATTTTCCAGAAATTTATAGACGTATGTTTTATTATCTATATTTAGCCCAACCTTTGCTTTGAGGGAGTTTTTGTTGAGATACCGGATTCCATCGAAATTTACGATGACCTCCTTGGCATCGGAAGTGGTCATAAGGTCATAGATATTTTCGGTAAAATCTCCTTCTCCGGAATGAGAAAAGTCTTTGAGAGAAGCCATGACAGGGAGGGTTTGGTCTTCATACAAAATATCTGCATGATTGATTTTATAGGACTTTAATTTCAACGCAAAGGGAGGGGCTTTTGCAGTATCTTTTGTAGATATCGTGGAATCCTTAGGAAAAATATCCCAATTTGCATTGCCATTTGGGTGTACAAGTGCGTGGATAGTCGGCTTGTCCACAATGATTTTATGCACTTCGTACTCTTCTCCGCGAAGAATACTCATAATATTTACGACCACCCTAAATCGTTCTATATCTGCAAGGGTATCTTTACTAAACTCTCCTCTCCCTACGATATTCAGGTTATCAAGCCCTACGCTGACATTCGGAAAATTACGGATAAAAGACAGATGTACACCCGAAAAACGAACTTTTGCGCGAATGTTTTTATCTAACTGTTCTTGTGCAAGCGTTTTTATCTGATTTTTGAAGGCAAACGGGAGGATTAGAAGCAGTCCAAATAAAATTATGAATACAAAACCTGAAATTTTAAGTATCTTTTTCATTTTTCTAACACAAAGATTAGCGTAATTTTTTAACAATTAATATTATACGGCTTTATAATTATTTCGCCGTCCTTTTCTATAAATTTTAAAGAAAACCATTTACAAAGCTATAAAAAGAAAATGAGAAAAAGTCTATAAAAGTAAGATTTTATCAGCTTCTTACATTAACTTTTCCTTAGGATTTAGATAAAAACGATTACTTGGCAGCAAAATATTTGGACTAATTGCAATTAAAAATTGTCGGGATAACATGGAAACCCAATCTTTTTAATCACGATATTCTTCCTCATCTATTAGGTGCATTAATATAAAAAACTCATTTTTACTCTTCTTCAATTCCTAACGGAGCAAAGACTTACTTTTAATGTGTGTGTCTTGGCAAGATATTTGAAGGGATAGAAGAATGGAGAAAGAAATTGTGATTTTTTGACTTTTTCCGAAAAAAAAGTTCTATTCTCTTTACTTGTCTTCTATTGTCGTCTTGCGCATAAAGAAACAAAGATATAATAATAGATGGGAAAGCGGAACAGAGGGATTATTTTTCGAGCTTTTGCCTTTCTTGGAGAATCTCTAAAAAAAACCCTCACTCTTAGTTGCTACATTTTGAAATAGATTGATAATCAATTGTTTTATTTGATTAATTTTGGTGTGCCACTCAATAATATAGGTGTATATATTGGGCTAATGATTTTGATTGCGTTAAATATAAGTTTGATTAGTAGGTAAATAATTAGTAATTTTGTTTTTTATTTTCAAAAATTTACGGTGATATAATATTGATATTACTGTTCTTTGTGGGGGAAATGACTGATAATTAACTACTTAATTAAAAACGGAAAAATTAATGCAATTTTCCCGTGGGAGATTTATGGATTGATTGCCAATTATTGTTCATTTAATTTTGTATTGGATTAGATTTTTCAAAAAAATAATTCATTGATTATCAAAAAGATTAACCTATAAATAGTAGTATATTAATGAAAACAAAAGGGATTTTATTATGAAGACCCCATTATTTAGTTTGATTCAAAAAGCTATAAAACTCGCTCAATACGCTAACGAACCAAACCGCCCTTCAGTAAGTGAATTGGTGGAAATGAGTGCAGATTCTGAAAGGAACTACACCAGAAGAAAGTTTATCAAAGACGTAGCAAAGGCAGGGGCATTGGCAGGGGCGGGCATGGTTTTCCCCTCTAAGATATTCTCAGCGGCTCCGGTTACCCCCAGAATTGTAATCATAGGAGGTGGGATTGCCGGGCTTACCGTAGGGCATTATCTAAAAAAAGCAGGGATTAATAGCTTTACTATTTACGAAGGCAATAGTCGTACTGGTGGAAGGATTTTCACTAAAAAAGATATATTGGGAGAAAAATTACTCACGGAGATAGGAGGAGAATATATTGATACCTATCATAAAGACATGTTTAAGTTAGTTAAGGACTACGGGCTTGAGATGATAGATACTTTTAAAGACCCGCTCAATCTCAAAAAAGATGCTTACTTTTTTGAAGGTCGGCACTTCTCTCTGCAAGAGGTAGTAAAGGAATTTCAAGGGGTATTACCCAGAATACAAGCTGCCCAAAACTCCTTAGATGAAAACTACACTAACGAAGCCACCCAAAAACTTGACAATACTCCACTTCAAGCCTATTTTGAGCAATTAGGGGCATCTTCATGGTTTACTAAACTATTAGATACCGCCTATACTTCAGAATACGGGTTACCCACAGGAGAGCAGTCTAGCCTTAACTTTATTGATATGATTGATACTGTAACTCCTTCCGAGTTTAAAATATTTGGGGTCAGTGATGAGCGATATAAGATAAAGGGAGGAAACGGACTTCTTACGACAGCGATGGCTTCCGCGCTCGAAAATCATATCCACACGGATATGCGTTTGTCCGGAATTTATTCCGTAGGAAAACGATACCAATTGGTTTTTAACGATAGGCAAAGTATAGAAACAGATATTGTTATACTAACAATTCCTTTCAGTGTGTTGAGGAATATCCCTATGTGGATAGAGGGAATGAGCGAAGAAAAAAGAACTTGTATTAATGAATTGGGATATGGTACCAATTCAAAGGTGATGATGGGTTTCTCCAAAAGGATATGGCGAAAAGCCGGATACTTTGGGTATTTATTCAATGAGTCTATTCAAAACGGGTGGGATAATGCCCTTTTTCAGAATCACCCACTCAATGATGCGGCAGAGGGAGGCTATACTGTGTATCTTGGAGGGGAGGCGGGGTTAGAGGTAAGAAGAGGAATGGAGCAAGAGCTTGCCCGCCGTTATGCAGGAGTATTAAATGATATTTTTCCGGGTTTATTAGAGCATTATAATGGAAAA
>CAUJFT010000112.1 GCA_963169475.1 Bacteroidota bacterium
TACCAATATGTGAATGCTCATCAATAATTCCTGTGGTAAGGTGCTTGCCCGTTCCGTCAATAATTTTTGTTTTTTCTGGCACTTTAAGCCCTTGCCCCCACGCAGATATTTTTCCTTTCTCAATCAGTACCTCTTGGTTTCTTAAGACCCCCTTATCTGTATTGGTCCACAAAGTAACATTTTTGAATAAGCAAGTTTCTACTTCCGGCAAATTCGCAAATCCATACGCTTTGTCCGGAAAAGTAAACGGGGAGATATCCTTTGGCTTTATGGGTCTGTTGGGTAACTTACGGATTAATGTATCCAACGGAACGCCGCCAGAATATAACAAACTTACAGGACTAAGCCCTCCTTTGCTATCATTGAGCGTTCCCGTTATCTCCTTAGGACTCCATATTCCTTTCATGTCATAGCGAATACTATCTTTTGTAATAAAAACAAGGGAAACCGTGTTGAAAGAGGTTTCAAAAATAGACTTTAGCGGAATTGTATCTTTTCCTTTAAAAACACTTGCTTCTTGTTTGAGAGAGTCTCCTTTTATCAAAATTCTATAGTTATTTCCAGCTTGGGTTAGCCTATACTCTCCGCGCATATCAAAGGGTAGTACCTTGTTGATTTCATGCCTTTTGCCGGAGGCGATGACAGTCAAAATTTTAGTTTCAGGCATAAAAATATTCCCATTGCTTACAATCATATCTGCCCATTTTCCCTTGTCAAGCGTTCCGGCGTTCTCCTCGATTCCCAGAAAACGCGCTGGCGTAAGGGTGAGTGCGTGTAGTGCTTCTTTTTCTGTAAGTCCATATTGAATTGCCTTACGAATCCCCTCACTAAACTCTGCGGCTGTACTACACCCAGACATGGTAAAAGCAAACGGGATTTTCATTTTTGCCATCAAAGAGGGATTCAGCGGTGCTTGCTCCCATTCTTTCAATTGTCCCAAAGGAATTCCGCGCCCTTCTTGAGTACTTCTAATGTCTAATGCTTTAGGAAACCGGACAGGAATAATGATACCAGAATGAAATCCAGCAAATGCGTCTGCTCTTTTATATTCATCTCCTGTAGTCTTATAGATACATTTTAAGTCGGCTTCTTGTATAATCTTTTGGGCGGCGAGGGTGTGTTGCCAAGAGGAGGTTTCAAAAATAAATACTTTTTTACTATTGAGGTAACCGGAGATTTTTTCGAGAGAGAGATTTACCGGAATTGGAGGCTGTTCTGGGTTTTTGAGAGAAGCGGCTTGGGATTTGGCGTAATGAGAGGCATCTATGAATACTTGACGAAGCAAGGCTATGGCACCCATTAGGGAGGAGGGGTAATTTTGAGAGGAAGTCCCCTTGCTAAAGGATAGCCCCATTGTAGTTTCTGCTATGCGGAGTTTTTCTCCTATTTTTCTCTCTGCCGTACTCATGAGCGAACCGGTTCCCCTTATTATCCCGTCTGAAGGCATCAGATTGGAGAGGGTAAAACCTGCATTGCGTAACTCTGAAAATATTGGAGGGGTACTCTCCGCCTTTTCTGCAAGAGAAAGATGCGCCCTAATCGCTTCGTTCCAATATAATGCTTGCTCATTGTTCTTTTCATATTGTATTGCATCTCTTTCTCTATTAAATTCTGCCCTTTCTGTTGGAATAGGGGCAAAAAGCGTATAGGGGTCAATCCACCCGGGGTAAATCCATTGTCCATTTCCTTCATATACTACGGCTTCTTCGGGTATTTTTATATTGGTGCCAACCGAAAGAATAATCCCATCTTTTACTACAATTGTTCCTTTATCTAAGGTTTTGTCGGGGCTAAGGATAATCTTGGCATTTTTTATGGCAAATATTTCTGTTAAATCCGAACTTAGTTTTATATACGGTTGCGTTTGAGCATAGATTTTGCACCCTATATTTATGAAAAGCAGAGAAAGAATAAATAATTGTCTTGTCTTTATCATAATCATCTGTAATTAACGGTTTTAAATAATGAAGCTACTTTGTTTTAATCAGTATAAAAGGTTTGTACGACTTGTTTATTACGAAATAGATGTACTAAATTTCGGAATATAGTCCGCAAAAATAAACAACTCTCAATATTTTTATCTGGTTTTATGCAATTTATAGCGTGTGGCTAATAGGTAGTTTGTTTTGATTATCTCTTTGGTTTCATTTCATTTTTTTTTAATTATTGTGAAATATTTTATTTATACCAAGCATAATAAAACGATTTTTGGAGCTTTCGTCCTAAGTATCATTATTTTTATAGGATTTATTTCCGCAAAGATGAAAGACACTTCTTTTTCCTATCCTTGTCCGGAGGAGGTGATTATCTCCCAAGAGATTCGCCCTGCAACGGAAATTATCAGTGTAGACTCTGCGCTTACCCTAAATAATAAAGCTGTCAAAGTTCGGGGGATATTAAGAATTGACGAATGGGGAGAAGTCCCTTCGGAAAAAGGATATCAGATGGTACTTGAAAATCCCTTGAAAAAGACTTCTATTAAAATAAATGTTTCAGAAAACCGCGAGTTATTCCTGAAAGTGATTAAACAGAAAAAGGGTATGGAGGTCATTATTGATGGGAGAGTCAAGCAGACGCTTAATACCCAATTACCCATTCTAAGCGTTTCTCATTATAGTCAGATTCAAGAAATAGTATAGCGTCCCATCAACGGATAGAGTCTATGGGGACTTTTTCCCCTTCTTTGGTAAAAGATTGGTGAGGCAATGTAGGGTATTTTGTTCCCAAATACTTGTTGAAAATAAACCGAAAGGTATTCGCAAGGCTATGATTTTTTGGATAGGATTCGTAGGCTTGGTCTGGGTAATATACAATATGAAAAATCTGATACCGCTGTTTTGTCGTTCCCCCAGGGAGATGGTATTCATCTAAGCGCACTCCGTGGTCTCCTGTAATGACAATGACCGCAGGGCGTTTATTGTTTTCTTGTATTTCCTTAATACAAGTTAGGATTAGTTCATTATAGGTGAAATGTACTTGGCTAATCACATTTTTTTCAGGGGAGCGAGAAGCTAATACTTGGGAAGACAGAAGATTTCCTTTTTCGTCTAAGATAAAAGGTCCATGAGGCATCAAAAAATGAATGTAATTAAATCGAGGACGAGTACTCTGGGTGTTACTTAGTTTTTTTACTTGGTTAAGGTTAAAATAGATGTCATTTTTAGGTTTGACAGACCTTATCATCTCTCTTAGTTCTTGTAAGTATCCCCGATTATAAAAATACTCCCGAAAAGAATGATAGGAACCTATATAGTCGCGACTTTCTGGATGTCGGGGCGTTCCCTCAAATTCAAACATAGAATAAGCATTTACTTCATACCCTGCTTTTCGAAGTATGGCAGGAACTTTTGCCTCTTTAATGAGTAAGTGATTCCACTCTACCGCTTTTGACTGAACCTCTGCATAATTCATATTAAATACAGAAGGCATAGACTGAATGGTAAAAGCATAATTAGAACAAGCAGAATCAGCCGTAAAGAATCCTTTTTCTCTTAGGTTTTTATACCAATTTCCTGAAATAGAATCTCCGTAAAATGTCAAGACAGAGGGACCCATCATTTCATCAAATAACAAAAAATAGATATCTGGTAAAGAGTCTGTAGGAGGAAAATGCTTAGGGAGTTCTCCTTCTTTAATCGTTGTAAAATGAGCTTTCTGTTTAGAAAAGTCCCCATATTGGGGATAATACCATAAGAGATTTCCGCCGGTATACAGACCCTCAAATATCAAAATAAATATGAGCATTCTTAGGATTTTATCCGTTTTTTCTTGTTGTCCTTTTGCGGTAAAATGGTACAAAAAGTATAGTAATACTACAAACCCAATAATCCCTGCGGCAAATAAGCCCCAATAAAAGGCGTATTCAGAGATGCCCGTCTTGTGTGAAAATCGGAGATGAAAGCCTACCGTAAGATAGGAAGCCGCAAAATAAAATAATACGCTTAACCCTCCAGATAACGCAGCAAAAAGTTTGCGATTGAATATTAACCAAAACACAAAAATACTTACTATTTGCCACAAAATAACCTCTAAGGCAACGGGGATAATCTCCTCTAAATCAATCTGACCTAATACCTGAAACGCACGCCAACTCACTAGGTTTAAGGTAAGAAGCAATATCCATGAAAGGATTCTCGTGGAAAATAAAGAAGTAATAAGTCCTAAACGAGAAAGGTGGGAAGTCTTGTTCATGATTTTTTACGAAAAACAAAAAGATTATTTAGCCCCAATTGAAAACGTTTGTGTACTACCTTCTCAAACCCTGCACCTTCAAAGAGAGGAATCGTGTACTTGGTATCAAATCCGTAATGCTCTTCAAAGGACATGGTTTTGACTAATCTAAAAAACTTGAGTACTTCCAAAATTACATCTACTTTGGCATCAGGAACAGTAATAATCACCACTCCACCCGGTGTAAGCACCTGATTACAAGCAAGAATAAAGTCGTTAATTTTATCTTCTGGAATATGTTCAAGCACTGCCAACATCGTAATTGCCTGAAATAAATCTAGATTGGAAAGTGTTTTTAAGCCCTCTGGGAAGAAACCCGAAAGCAGCCTGTACTTTTCGTTATTTTCAGGACAAACCAATGGGTCTATTCCTACTCCGTACCCTATC
>CAUJFT010000113.1 GCA_963169475.1 Bacteroidota bacterium
CTCGCAGCACGTAGTCAGCAGCTTCCAGTATTTCAGCCGATTACAAAGATGTCTGCACCGGGCGGATACTATGCTTCTCCTGCGCTTAGAGATGCCGTAAATGTAGCGATTGCGCTAGGGCAGCCGCTATTACTCACCGGAGAGCCGGGTACCGGCAAAACCCAATTGGCATTTAGTCTTGCTTATGAGTTGGGAGTGGGTGTTCCTTATATCTTCAATACTAAAACGACCTCTATAGCCAAAGACTTATTTTATCGCTATGATTCCTTGGCGCATTTTAGAGATGTGCAGCTAAAAGATAGGAGCTTAGTGGATATAAGGCAATATATTTCGCATGAGGCTTTGGGGAAAGCTATCTTGGAGTCAAAAGACAAAAGAACAGTGGTTCTGATTGATGAGATAGATAAAGCACCCCGTGACCTCCCGAATGATGTGCTGAATGAGTTTGAAAACATGGAATTCGAAATCAAGGAAACCGGGGAGAAGTTTACTGCTAATAAAGCCAATCGCCCGATTTTGATTCTCACAAGTAATTCCGAAAAAAACCTACCTGATGCCTTTCTTCGCCGCTGTATTTATTATCATATCCCCTTTCCGGATAGAGAAACGCTGATGGAAATCATTCGTAGAAGGCTTACCCTAAGCGATACCTTTGTTAGTACTATGTTGGAAGATGCCGTAAATCACTTCATGCAGATTCGTACCGCAAGAGGCTTGCGTAAACCTCCCGCTACTTCGGAGCTACTTGCTTGGATTCATATTTTAGATGAAAATAAAATTAATCTCAATGCTAATATTCCGGAGGAAATCCATAAGCTGGCAATGAGCTATTCTGTACTAGCAAAAAATAAAGAAGATTTAGCAAAACTAAGACCATAGAATTACATAAAACATTGGCAGATAATCCTAAGCATATTACCCGCTTTTTCCCTTACGAGGGATTTATTAACCACCTCCGGTTTAACGGATTTACGGTGGGGGTACATTCTTATATGAGGCTTCAGGAGTTGCTAAATCATTTGGATACTCATATCTCTGTTGAAGAAATAAAATATCTGCTTTGCCCGGTTTTTGCGTCTAACCCCGAAGAACAAACCCGCTTTATATATCTTTTTGATAATTATTTTGCCCAGTTTGGTGATTTAGATGCTAGCCAGTTCCCAGAAGCCAATATTAATACCCAAACACTTACCCATGATACGAAGACAGGAAGCATACGTTCTCCCCGCCAAATTTGGGCAATCCTGGCGGCAGTAGTTGTGTCTCTAATTATTTTGGGAGGATTGGGGTTTGCGTGGTATGGGTATAGACAATATCAAGATGCTTCCCACTATTATGAGGCGAATGGCGTAGAACCTACTTTCTTTAAAAAACACACTTTTGCTCTGCGTAAAATCCTAAACAGACCTCAACCCTGCGACTTTCTGGCCCCAGACTTTTCCTACGAAGTAACCAAAGCCGCCGGGAAAGACTTGTACGACCTTAAACTAACGAACAAAACCGCCGGTAAAAAAATCACTTGTTCATGGAAAATTGATACGGTTAAAAAAGAGGACCAACGGTGGCACACCACAAAGTATAATATACCCAAAGGTACATACCCCGTAAAACTTACTGTAAAAAATGCTTATGGTTGTACCAAATCCCTTTTGCTAAGTATCCCTATTGGAATAGAAAATACACAGATAGGCATTCATGCCGATTTTGTCTATAAAATTAACGGGCTAACCGTTAGCTTCTTTGATTCTTCTTCCGTGAGCAAAGGAGTGATTAAAAAAAGAAAATGGAACTTCGGAGATGCGTCTCCTATTAATAATAATCTTAACCCCACACATACTTATAAAAGAGAGGGTAGATATACAGTTTCTCTCGAGGTAACGGACGGCGAATACGCTAATACGGTATTTCTGGATATTATCCTTACCTCTGAGGGTGGAGCTAATGCTACTCCAGCATATATTCCCGGTTTTAATTCGATGTCCCCCGTAAAATATGGTAAAAACCCCAATCAACTTAGGCTTTTGGCAAAAGACATCGAAAACTCCTTAATGATTGTTCTACCGATATTGGTTATGATTGGGGCTTTCTTTTGGTTATTATACAGAAAAAGAAAAAGAGACTATATTACCCGCAAAGAACCCAATTTGAACCCTCCTTTTGTGTGGAACATTCATCTTAATAAAACCTTTTCGTTCTATGATATTGTCGAATGGAGCAAGACGGCCACTACGCTCCGAAGAAGAGAGGAGGGCGATAAAAATAAATTGGATATTCAGGGAACGCTAAAAAAAACGATCGAGCAAGGCGGATATATTGATTTTACCTACAAAGCAGAACAGCAACCGGTAGAGTATTTATTCTTGATAGATAGAGCGTCCTTTAAAGACCATCAGGCTATATTTTATCAATTACTCGCCGAAAGAATGAGTAAGGAAGATATTTATATTGATGTTTATTTCTATAACCACCACTTTCAGTACTTTTGGAAAACGTTTGAAGAAACGCCCATTTACCTCGAGGAGATAATTTCCCGTTGCCCAAACCATAAGTTAGTGATTATCGGAGATGGGGCAGGATTATTAGACCCCTCTACCGGCAATTTCTCAGAGGAGATAGACACTATGCTTACGGCTTACCCTCACAGAGCCTTGATGTCCACCGTTAGCACTGCCGATTGGGGTCGTAATGAGGGCATAATAGAAAATCGCTTTGTAGTACTACCCGCAAAGGTTGCCGGTTTTGCCGTAATGGCAGACCGAACACAACGAAAGGGAAGCTATCATATTTCACAATGGATAGATGGCAGTGATGGACATCTCCCTGATTTCTTTACTGAAGTTTCTATTGAAGAGATTCGTATTTATCTGGGAGAAGATTTATTCCGTTGGTTTTCGGCTTGTGCCATTTATCCCGAATTGCAATGGGAACTTACGCTCCATATCGGAGAATACTTGTCGGAAAGATTCCATTCGGAAAAAACGAATGCCAAAGAGGGACGATATTATCTTTTGTCAGAAGCATTTTTGCTCCGCCTGATTCGTCTTCCCTATTTTCGGAAAGGAGGAATACCAGAAAAAATGCGCCTTGAGCTTGTGGAGGACATAGACCGAAATCTCGCAGATGACATCCGCAAAATCATTGTGAATATCATAGAAGCAAATATGCCGCCCGCCGGTTCTTTGGTAGCGGATAAGCTGAAAATGAATATTGTGCTACAAAAGTGGCAAATGAAAGACGCTCCTACGGCTGAACTGAAAGAAGATGTGCAGCATTACCTTGAGCGGAATGAGGTGCAAGATTATGTGGTATTAGAAAAACTTAAAACGGCTACGGGAAGTAAGATATCGGAAGCCTCCAAATGGCAAAATATGATGCGTTCCACCTTTTTTAGAGAAGGGATTCCGCTAATGGGCATAAAATCTGAGTTTATTGCAGTATTGTGTGTCCTCTTGGTTTTCTTGGGTTTCTTTTCCTTTTGGTGGAATGAGTCTTCCGGAAATATGAACTATACAGACATTGACGGAACCAAGTATTATATTGCTACGGAGGAAGATTCACTTAGTTTCTATAATTTTAGAGGGGTTCGTTTCTATCAAGCAGGCTCCTACGGAAGTGCCATTAATGATTGGAATAGTGCGATTCAGAAAAACCCATTTGTTCCTGAATTTTATTACAATCGCGGATTGGCTAATTACATGCTATTCAAATCCCGAAAAAACCAAGAAGATGTAACCAACTTACAAAATGCAATCACAGATTTTCGATTTGCTTCCGCAATGATACCGGCTTATAATAGCCAGACCAAGATAAAGGAAACCTATGCCGATGCCAACAAGCAAGGGCTTATGCTTATGGCAGAAAATGGTTCAGTCATGGCTTTTATAGGTAGAAGCAATATGGTTTTGACGGGACTTACTGCCGATAAACCCATACCCGTTAAATCTAATATCTCTTTTGAAAGTATGCCTAAATCTATGGACATTGACCCTTCTGGAGGGTTAGTCGCCGTAGGGCAGGAAAATTTTTCTGCCTCTGTCATTGACCTTAATCTCAAAAAAATTACCCGCACATTTAACGGACACAAGGGAGCAGTTACGGCAGTAGCAATTTCCTCTGATGCTCATTATTTGGCTACTGGTGCAGCAGATAAAAAAATTATGATTTGGGATATCCCAAGCCAATCCCTTTTGGCAGTTCTAGAAAAGCATAATGCCAAAATCACTACGCTTAAATTTTCTAATGATAATACCCGACTTATTAGTGGAGCAGAGGATAAATCCGCAATTATTTGGGACATTATCTCTAAAAGACCCGTTCAACTCCTCGAACCCAACGAAGACCCATTTATTTATGCGGGGTTTGGGAAGGACGGAAACTTTGCCTTTACAGTTTCTGATAAAGGGTTAGTCAAAATATGGAATGAACAGGGCGTTTTTTATGCGTTTAGTACCGGAGAAGCTACCATTCATGCGGCTACGGTTTTCCCCGAAGGAAATATGGTAGCAGTTGGGGGAGAGAAAGGGCAAGTGAAAATATTTGAATTAAGTGGAAATCAAGTCCTTGCATTAGATGCCGTTGCCCTGCTTAATGAAAAAATCCCTGCTTCTGCTAACCCGGAGACCCTGAAAATACAATCGCTTAGTTTCTCTCAAAACGGAGAGTGGCTTTCCATAGGAACAAATACGGGAACTCTCCTCTGTAAAATGGCGATGACCTCTACGAATGTGGTTACAGATACTCTTGTATGTAAAAATATCGCTACCAAAAAATATTGGGATTATGGAGGGTTGATGCTCCAAAGTGTTGATAACTCCCCTAATATCTCGCCGATATGGTTGAAAAATGTGTGGATTCCTTATCATCTTGGATTGATGTATTATGAAAACAATCAGTTTACCAAAGCATACTCTACCTTTGCTCCTATCCCTTTTGTAAATACGGGTAATTTTGACTCTACAGGAATCATTCGGAAAGACCGTAAATTATCTTACACCGATTCACTGTCCAAGACACTAAGAATGGTTAAAGGAGCATCAGGAATTATTTCCGCTTATCAATCCACAGATTCAGATTTACTAAAAAATACTGTCTCCGACCTGATTTATTTGTTTTCAAGAACTCCCTCCGATGCCCTCTTGAATTACCATCAACAATATATTTGGGTGAAGTGTATTGACCAAGCGGTAGAGAAGTTACGTAAATTCGGGAAACAAGATTCCTTAATCACAGAAAAGGCATGTATTGTCCAAAATCTAATCTATAAAAATTATTGCTCCCTCAAAAGTAAATACGAATCTATAGGAATACCCGGAGAGGGTTATACTCCTTTTAAACAAAAGGGATTATGGGGTTATTTAGATGAAAGATTAGAGCCGGTTATCCCTCCAATATATAAAAATGCACGTCCTTTCTCTTCGGGGCTTGCTATGGTATCTCCTAACGAAAAAGCCTCTGAACCGATATTTATTGATAAGCAAGGGGAAGTTGTCTATGACAAAGTAGGAGGAATCAGCGAAGAGCGTATTCCTGTCATGAAAGATGGAAGATGGGGATACCTTGACTTAAGCTACAAAACTGTGATTTCCCCGCGATACCTTGAAGCAAGGGTTTTTATCAATGGGTTAGCTATAGTAAACCAAAATGGGCTACTAGGTTATATCGACGGTAATGGAAACGTTATCATAAATCCTTTGTATGAAGAAGCCTCTCCATTTACGGATAATGGACTTGCAGAGGTAAAACAGAACGGAAGGGAGTTTTATATTGATCTTACCGGTAAGGAGGTGAAACTTACCGCAGCCGGAGGCGAGGAGGCAGTCCCTGTAGATATGCAGTCTTACAGAGATGCAGAAATGGCAAGAAAATCTGTAAATACC
>CAUJFT010000114.1 GCA_963169475.1 Bacteroidota bacterium
ATGCCCAGAATCAGAAATTATTATCAGCCTACTATACTCCTAGTTCTCTTTTATTTTGTGGAAATGCAGAAAATAAAAAAAATGGGAAGATGTCCGGGTGGCAGGTTGAAACAAGTTTGGAGGGGAAAATCTTGAAAGAGGAAACAGGAGACGACAATCTTTTATACATGGGTTTAGCAGAGAGGTTAGTTTATGGAACACGAATAGAAGACGGCACTCCCTTTTTTGCTGACTTTACTCAATCTGGTAACCTCGCAAATCTCCTTTCAGAAGCAAAGATGAGTGTAGATATTGCAGTTGCTTCTCCTCCAAAAACGAATGTTAAAGAAGAAGTTCGTCCTCCCCCCCCCAATATAGATGTGCAAGATACCCTCACGGAGAATCTTCCGGAATCGGCTCCTTTACAAAGAGATTCTCTCCATCAAAAAGAGTGGCAAGAATCCCCTGATTCTATTTCTGTACACCCCAAAACAACAGAAGAGTTTATCCATGACCCTTTCTTGGATAAAAAATTAGAAATTCAAGGTACTAAAACCACCGAAAACGGTACGACAGAGAGACGACCAACGGAAAATCCCATAGAAACGCCTAAGGGAACGGTGATTATTTCTGATACAGAAATCGCTAAGAATGGAAAAATGTTCTTCTTTGCATACGGAATACCCAATTCTGATAGTACTTCTATCATAGGGGCTGACCTCCAAAAGGTAACGGATTATTTTACTACTCACAATCGTCTTGCATTCAATTCGGTTTATTCCGATATTCTGGAAGGAGGGCAGGCGAATAGCCAGAATCTAAAAAAGGCTCTCCTACATTTTAATGAAAAAATACGGGACGATGACCTATTCATGTTATATTTTCGTTCAGAAATTCTCAATACTCATTCGGGAGAACCCTCGTTAAGCAGCTCGGAAGAGAATAGTCGTAACTTGACGATGGAAGCAATTGCTAAAAGCCTAATGATAATCCAAGGGGAGAAGATTGTAGTATTTGATTTATATTGCCCAAAGAAGGAAATCCAAGAAAGGTATTTGATAGAGTTAACAAAAGCCTTCGAGTTTTCCGAAAAGACTACGGTTATTGTCATGCTTCAAACGCAAGAGGCGGTGGAACATCAGACCGAATATAAAATACAGGTTGTGCCAGAAACTATCCTCAAAGCTACAAGTAAATTGGCAGATTCAAATGATGACGGGCTGATTATCTTATCCGAATTTTGTGATTACATGGAAAACAATCTCAAAGGTACGATTCGACAATGGCTCTTGCCCGCCTTGATTATAAAATCCCAAACAGACTTCCCATTTGTATATCCAAACGACTAAAGGAGGGAGGGGCATTTATCCAATCGCTTAAAGAAAAAGCGTAAAAAATGGTGTATTCTTTGACAAAAAATGTAACTTTGCCCGAAATTTGTATTTCGTTGTTTCATCTCAATAAAAAAAATAAATTATGAGAATTATTGTCCCTATGGCAGGCAGAGGTACCCGTTTAAGACCTCATACCCTTACTACTCCTAAGCCGTTACTTCACGTAGCCGGAAAACCCATAGTGCAGCGCTTAGTAGAAGATATTGCAAACATTTACCAAGGTGCAATAGAAGAGGTGGCTTACATTATTGGGGATTTTGGAAAAGAAGCGGAAGAGGGGCTAATCAAAGTAGCAGAGGCATTAGGAGCAAAGGGAACTATATATCATCAATATGAGGCACTTGGTACTGCTCACGCAATCCAACAAGCAAAAGATAGCCTCAAAGGCGAAGTAATTATTGCTTTCGCTGATACACTTTTTACTGCCGATTTCTCTCTTGACCGTACCAAAGACGGAGTAATCTGGGTAAAAAAAGTAGAAGACCCTAAGGCTTATGGCGTAGTTACCCTGAACGAAGATGGAATAATCAATGCACTCGTAGAAAAACCTCAAACCTTCTTGTCTGACCTCGCTATTATTGGAATTTATTACCTCAAAGATGGAGAAAACCTCGCCCAAGAAATTCAGTATCTTTTGGACAATAATATCAAGGAAAAAGGAGAGTTTCAGCTTACAAATGCCTTGGATAATATGAAAAATAAAGGGCTAAAACTTGTACCTGGTGAAGTCAATGAATGGATGGACTGCGGAAATAAAAATATGGTACTTGATACCACCGAAAAAGTACTTGGGTTTGAGGTCGAAAAAGGAAAAGAACTCATTCATAGTTCTCTTTCACTTGAGAACTCTGTGATAATCCCTCCTTGTTTTGTTGGGAAAAACGTAAGAATCATTAATAGTGTAATCGGGCCCTACGTATCTTTGGGAGATGGGTGCGTGATTGAAAATAGCGTGGTAAAAAATTCTACTGCACGCGAAAAGACTACAATTAAAAATGCTATCTTAAACCAAGCGATGCTGGGAACACACGTAACTTATTCCGGAAAAATGGAGTCTCCAGATTTAGGAGATTTTAGTAAAGCCTAAGGGCTATCATTAGGATTTCATTTATCATAAAATAAAAAAGTCTCTACCTAGCAGGGACTTAATACTTAATGGTGGTACGTTTTCTACAAGCACAAAAACGAATAAAAAGCCCTTCCCTAAAACACAGCGTATCAATCTCCGATTTTCGCTAAACCAATGTTGTCTATAGGTATTTCGGGAAGTTTGAACCCTAACATGTAGATGGTAGTCATGGGTAAGGCTACATTTTCACTGTTGATTTTGTGTTCTTTCTCATACTACTCTGCCAAATAATTCCGAAAACGCATTAAATCAATCGGTTTTTTTGCTTTTTGAATTTCTATCAATACCTTTTTATACTCTCCTGTATCCGTCTATTTATTTGTATTTTTTCTTGTACAAAAATTTGTAATTTTATTTTTTTGTGGATTGAATGTCGCTGTATAGAGATAAAATCCCCTCCGCCATATTTCGCCATGAGTACTTTTTTTTCTCTACCCTAACTTCTTTTATAAATTCAGACTCTTTATTTTCAGAATAATAAGCCACGATTGCCTCCGCAATCGCCCTTGAGGATACTTCTGTTACATATCCGCATTTACTATCAGGCACCATCTCCGGAAGCCCGCCCACATTTGTTACAATCATTGGTTTTTCAAAATGATAAGCCATTTGAGAAATCCCACTTTGGGTAGCAGTTTTGTAAGGCTGAACCACAACATCAGCCGCAGAAAAATAATATTTTACTTCTTCATTAGCAATAAAATCCGGCTTTTGTATAACGGAGGCTTGTAGCCCAAGACGGGTAATCATTGCATCATATTCAGACTTATCTCCATAATATTCACCCGCTATTAATAGCTTTACCCCCAGTTTTCGGACACTTTCTGTAGCCATTGCCTCCAATAATAGGTCTAACCCCTTGTATTTTCGGATAAATCCAAAGAAAAGAACAAGTTTTTCGTTTTCCTCAATACCCAAAAACTTACGTGCTTCTGATTTAGGAAGAGCCTCTCCAAAATTATCATAAATAGGGTGTGGAATATATTGGACAAAGGGAGTATTAGAAAATTGTTTCAGTTCTTCGGAAACAGCGCGTGACATGGTAACAAAACCATCACAAGCATCAGCGAAAAACTTAGCAAAAGCACGGTCGCCAAAACGTTTTTCGTGAGGAATAATATTATCTATGATAGCAATAAATCTGGAGTGATTATTTTTCTTTATTCTTCGTGCTACTGTACCAAATGCAGGTCCCATAAAAGGTAACCAAAATTTACAGATTACCAAATCAGGTTTTTCGCGGCAAAGCCTATTTCCTAGGGAAAGCCAATTCAGCGGATTGATTGAATTTAACACTTGCACTATCCGTAAATTTTCAGGAGGAGGGTCAGTGCTGATTTGAGTTTTTCCGGGAAACAAAAAGGCGGGATATTGTAGCGTAAACGTATAAATGCAGACCTCATGTCCCATTTTACCCAATTCCTGCATCAGCCTTTCGTTGTAAGCGGCGAGTCCTCCCCTAAACGGATAAGCCGTTCCAACCAAATATATCTTCATATCTTCTTATTCACAGTTCTTTGCTCTATCCTTTTTTCGTATCCCTCTCCTTTAAAGATTCTCTTTATATAAATACCGGGAACATGAATATGATTAGGGTCTAAGGCACCCGGCTCCATGAGTTCCTCTACTTCTGCAATACAGATTTTGCCTGCTGCTGCCATCATCGGATTAAAGTTCCTA
>CAUJFT010000115.1 GCA_963169475.1 Bacteroidota bacterium
CCTACTATTATAATTTTTTTCATGTCTGTATAGAAAAGCGAGGAGTTATGTGAGTTTCTGGATAAGTTTGAAGACCTTGCCCGGTGCTTGGGCCACAATACCCGAAAATTCCAGATTTAATAAAATGACATTCAACTCAGATATGGAAATATTAGTGAGAGAAACTATCTCATCAATATGAAGTGGTCGCTTGTCCAAGACATGAATTACTTTGATCTCGTCATCATTCCACAAGCCCAAAGAAAGCGTTAAAGGCGGGTTAGCAGAGGCAGCTTCCTTGTAAATCCCTAAATCGTCCAGCACCTCCTGCGGGTGAGTGATTAATTTTGCTACATTGTCGCGAATAAGCTTATTGCAACCCTTTGAGTAGGGTCTATCAATATTTCCGGGAAGGGCGTATACTTCTCTATTTTGTTCAAATGCAAAATGAGCGGTGATTAAAGCTCCTCCCGTTTCAGCACCCTCAATCACAATTACCGCTTTGCTCATACCTGCAATAATCCGGTTTCTTGCCGGAAAATTATTAAAGTCAGGTTTAGTTCCAGAGAAAAATTCTGAAACTAAGCCACCTCTCTCTAACATTTGTCGGGCTTTTTCGGTATGAGGACCCGGATAAACGATGTCTAATCCATGCCCGACAACACCCGTAGTAATACCCCCCGCTTGTAGTACAGATTTATGTGCCGTAATATCTATCCCATAAGCCAACCCACTAATCACGTTAATTCCTCTTTCAGAAAAGTAAGGCGCGAAGAAAGTAGCATGTTCTATTCCGTATTCCGTGGGTTTTCGCGTACCAACAATCGCAATGCCCGGATAATCATTAAGCCTAACCTTTCCCTTTTTAAATAAGACTACAGGGGCATCATAGATGGATTTTAGATACTCCGGATAATTTTTGTCCATAAAAGAAAGAATTTCTATTCCCTCTTTTTCACAATATGCCCATTCTTTTTCAGAAAGTGCTTGTAAGGCTTCAGCATGAGAAAGGAGGCTTGTCGTTTTTTCTCCGATTCCGGGTATTTTAATTAGTTTATTCTTTGGCATTTCTAAGACTGCCGCTGCCGAGCCACAATACGCAACCAGATTCCGGATGATTACCGGACCAATCCCCTTCATTCGATTAAGGGTGAGCAGTGCCAAAAGTTCTTTATTCATTTGGTAAGATAGAATTTCAGTACAAAATTAAAAAAATATGCAGAACCCTCACCAATATTTTAAGCCAAAAGGATTTACGCTCTAAATTATCTCCCTCTAAATTATTGGGATTATATACTCTCAAAGGATAAAATACCCGTAAAATAAAGCGCCTAAAATTCGGAACTAACCCCTTATCCAAGGTTAATATAAGGGATAAAAAAACCTGTTTTTTTCTTTTTTGCGATAAAATACGCCATATAGACTCGGGAATACCTATACTTTCCTTGTTATTGGAAGGAAAAAATAAGCCAACACATTTCAAGATTTCTTTGTAAATTTGTGTTTTCAAAATAGAAAAACAAAAAAAGAGCATGAAGACCGTTGTTCCATATTTAGACCCCTTGGTGGTACGTAAGCTAAATTCTATTGATATTAAGGCTAAAATGATAGTGGAAGGTTTTATTACGGGGCTACATAAAAGTCCTAATCATGGCTTCTCCGTAGAGTTTGCAGAACATCGGCAGTACAATCAGGGCGATTCTTTTAAAAATATTGATTGGAAAGTATTTGGAAAAACAGACCGCTTATATCTCAAAAAATATGAGGAAGAAACAAATCTCCGGTGTCAGGTTGTATTAGATGTAAGTGACTCTATGCGGTATCCCCAAGAGAAAGAGAGGGTTTCTAAATTAGAATTTGGGGCTTATTTGGCGGCGGCACTCCATTATCTAATGATTAAGCAAAGAGATGCACCCGGACTTACGCTTTTTGATTCTGATGTTGTGTTTTATTCTCAACCCAACTCGCGCTATTCTCGAATGGTGCCTGTCTTTCAGAAGTTAGACGAAGTAGCAAAAAGTACAGAGTTTTTCACCCATAAAACCGCTACTGCAAAGGTACTACATGAGGCCGCAATGAAGTTTCATCGCCGTTCTTTTGTGGTGATTATCTCCGATTTATTTGTACCCGGAGAGGCAACGTCTGAACTATTTCAGGCACTGCAGCATCTTCGTCATGCTAAACATGAAGTGATAATGTTTCATCTACTCGATAGGAAAACAGAAGAAAACTTTGATTTTCCTAACCGAACCCTTATCTTGAAAGACCTTGAAACCGGAGAAAAAGTTGAAGTGGATCCTTATCAGATTAGAGATGCCTACAAGACAAAAATGCAAGAATATAATCGGACTTTTAAACGTAAATGCCACGAACTCAATATTGATTTTGTGGAAGTAGATATTGCACAAGGATATGAAAAAGTACTAACGGACTATCTTGTCAAGAGAAATACCTTAAAATAAGTATAAAAAACCGGATTTAGGCATAGATTTAAGGGGAATAAAAGACTAAAAAGCGGAAAAGTACGTTTACAATAAACAAAAGTTACATTTTTTTAAAATTTTTTTATAGATAATAGGTTACCTTTATTATATCTGAATCATAAATGGATAGTAATAAGAAGTTAGACGGCGAAGACTTGCTCAAAGCAATCAGAGGAGGAGACGAGAAAGCCTTAAACCCTGTGTATGAAGCTAATCGTAAACCCTTCATTCGTTGGGCTATGTGGTACTACAAATGTGATGATTACGATGCCGCGGACGTATATCAAAAAGCATTTGCCATCTTTTACTTTAATGTCAAAGACGGTA
>CAUJFT010000116.1 GCA_963169475.1 Bacteroidota bacterium
AAAATCGAAACCAATGCGCATACCCGTTATGGAATTTCGGATGCAGGTCTGTCTGATGTATCCGGAAAGAATGACCTCTTGTGTTTGGCAGATAAGAATAAGCGGACAATCTCCATCATTGAGTTTAAAAACAAAAAAGGAAGTAGGGTAGGGGAGACGGATATTGAGGTATCTATGATTTCCCTAGGCGACTTTACGCCCCATGCTATTACGGCGGGAGAATCCTTTTTGCTTGCAATGGATTCATCTGCCCAAAAAATTGCATTTATTAACCTGAAAAAACCTAATAAAGAAGTACATTATCGTTCCTTGACAAGCGCGCCACTCTTTGCACACTATACGATGGGGCGGTTTTATCTCTCAACCTCCAAAAAATCGCTCCAAGTATGGGAAGAAGCGGCTTTTGCCATGCGCGAAGAGGTCTCCGTAAGAGAAAATATATATTTTATTTCGGCAGATGATATGACTAAAACAAACGGGCTTTTGTTGTTTTATCGTGCAGGAGACTCGCTTTTTTCTGCCCGCTACAATCTCTTAAACGGGAATATTACCAAAAATACATTTGGAAATTACTTTACATTGGAATATTCTCCATATAGAACAATATCCTACGGAAATGAATGGCTTGGACAGGTAAAACATCTTGAAACAAAGGCTATACTATTGATAGAAAATAATTCTTCTTGGGTATTTGTAAATGGGGTTAAATCTGCCAATATGGATTTTTTTAATTCTGTATTGTTCGTAAAAAATAAAGATTATCTTACAATTTACAAGAACCTGAAAGATTCTTCAAAAAACCAACGAATCCCTATAATGGGAAATTCGATAAAATCTATATTTCGAACCGGCTATAAAGGCTAAGTATGAGAAAAAAAAACAATATTGCGGAGGCTTTGTATCTGAAATCACGTTCCAGAAACGGATATGTTGCCGCTACATTTAGTATTGCAATTGTATTGTTTTTGTTAGGATTCTTTTTCTCATTCTTTGTGCTTGGAAAACGATTTTTTAGAGAACATCAAGAGACAATTTTTTTAAAGGTGTCTCTGCAAGACAATATTGCTACTCCACTCATAAAGGAGTTAGAAACTGATATTAAGGCAGCTCCTTATTGTAAATCTATACAGTTTGTTTCTAAGGAAGCAGCACTCAAATTGTTTATTTCTCAAACAGGAGATACTGATATCCTCAAGCTATTAGAGGGGGTAAATCCGCTTTATGCTTCGTGGGAGATTGTTTTAACACCAGACTATATCCATATAGACAGTGTTATGAGTATTCAGCAGCAGTTAAGAAAGAATCATATAGTAGCTGCGGTGGACTATCCGGTTGAGTTGGTTAGCGGTTTTCAGAAAAATATGCAAAATGCAGTTTTTGTTTCGCTTTTTATTGCTGTGATTGCTACGCTGCTTACTGTGTATTTGGTAATGAATACCATAAAACTAAGAATCTATGCAGAACGTCTGATTATCAGGACTATGCAGCTTATTGGAGCTACGGATTCCTTTATTCGTAAGCCTTATATTCGTGCAGGAATCCAACAAGGCTTCCTTGCAGGTGGGATTGCTTGTATTATCTTGATATTGGTCTTGATGGGGTTATATTCAAGGCTCGCGCCCGTCTCCGGATTTCCTAGGCTAATTATAAATATAGATTTTTTTGCAATTTTGATGGGAATTTTGTTATTTGGCGGACTTTTAGGATACGGGGGTAGTCGCTTTGCCGTAAACCGCTTTCTAAACGTATCCATAGAAGAACTAATATAATTGTAAATAATACTTATTCTTAATAATAAACATATCTTCATGGCAATACCAAAAAAAGTTCAGCCAAAATCTGTAAGAATCGAAACGAAATCAGATATTAAGGAGTTCGCTTCTAAAAACAAAGAAAACCTGCCTTTTACAAAGATGAATTATATTCTGCTTGGGGCAGGAGTCGCTGCGATTATGCTTGGCTTCTTTTTAATGAGAGGACCCTTTGTAGATTCTAAAACTTTCTCTCTCCCCTTGCACGTTGCGCCCATCTTGGTCGTAGGGGGATTTGTAGAAATTATTTTTGCCATCATGTATAAACCCCGTCAAGAAGCAACTACTACGGGGGAATAATTTATTTTGTAATAAAAAAACAATTCAAAAAAATACGGCTGATAGGTTACCAAAATATCAGTCTTTTCTTATTTTCAACTATAAGATGAATCTTATACAAGCAATTATTCTCGCACTTATTGAAGGCATCACAGAGTTTCTACCCATATCCTCCACAGGGCATATGGTAGTCGCAAGTTCTCTTTTTGGAATCGAAAAAAACGAATTTGTGAAAATTTATACTGTTGCAATCCAGTTTGGAGCTATCTTGTCTGTCGTTGTTTATTATTGGAAGAAATTTGTGAATCTTAAAGCGTGGACTTTTTATGCAAAACTGCTCATAGCAGTAATTCCTGCGCTTATTGTAGGGAAGTTGCTCGGAGATTATATTGACGAAATTCTCGAAAAACCACTTTTTATTGGAATCGTATTTCTCTTGGGTGGTTTTGTCTTAATTTATTTAGATAAAATCTTTAAAGCCCCTACTATCTTAAAAGAAGAAGAAATTAGCTATAAATCGGCTTTTGTAATAGGGCTTTTTCAGCTATTGGCT
>CAUJFT010000117.1 GCA_963169475.1 Bacteroidota bacterium
AAACGTTTCTATTGCTTTCGCTTTAACGGGGAGGTAAAGGGATTTTCCCATACCCGTTTCCATGTAAGAGTTGTAAATTCGCTCGTGGCAAGATTTGCACGAAGTATTGCCTACATATTGTGTAGAAGGCAGCAGAGAGGCAAAAGAGGTGGGCTTTTGGCGGCAATGAATACCGGCAATTATAGCCACTAAGAACATTGCCGGAACAAGAAATCTAACGATTTTCATAAGCAGTTACTGCGTACTGATGTCCTTCACTTGTACTTGCTCTCCTATATTAACGGGGATCATATTTCCTTCTTTATCCTGCGCTGTTTCTATTTCCCCTTCTATAAAAAAAGAGTATCTTTTAGATGCCACATTGGCAAGATAGCCTTCCGCAAAAGTAATTTTTATCTCTGGATAAGTTGCTTTGAGTTTTTTATAATTATCTCCGATTTTTATCCCTTCTTCGGTGTGAAAACGAGTATCCTCCGTGATTAAAAATATTACCGTATCAGAATCGTAAGTTGCATGGAGTATCGGCTTGCCGTTCTCTTCCTCCGAAGGTACGTCCCACGAAGGAATCTCTCCCTCAATCATCACGACTCCGTCCTTTGCATTAGGGTAGGCTTGCCAAAACTCGGCTTTAGTCATTCCAATTTTTGCTTTTCCCATCTGCCCCGTCTTTACAAGAAAATCTTCCACAACGACAGCGGGTACAGAATCGCCGGATTTAGATTGTCGTTTTTTTTCGGAAAACGAATCAGGACTATCATTACATCTAAGCACACACAAGCATAGTAAACCAAAGTATAATCTTTTCATATTTTATCTTTTTTACGATATTGAGTGATGAAAAAATTCTCATCTGCCTAAAAGATTTCTCGTGAATATCCTTATCCTCCTGCTACTTCACTCTCTCCGTTTTCGGTCATAAGAATAAGGCAAAAGATTGCATAATTCATAATATCCGTATAATTGGCCTCTATTCCTTCAGAGGCAATTGTTCGTCCTTTGTTATCTTCAATCTGTTTAATTCTAAGGATTTTCATGAGGATTAAATCCGTCATAGAAGTAATTCTCATCTTACGCCAAGCCTCTCCATAATCATGGTTTTTTTTAATTAACGTATTACGAACTTCTGCTACCACTTGGTCATATATGCCAGATAAAGCGTCCACATTAACTGCAGAAGAGGGTGTTAAATTAGTATTTCGTGAGGCTAATATCAGGGCAATAATACAATAGTTAATAATTCCTACAAATTCGGACTCAATCGTATCTCCTACCAAATTGCGTTGCTTCTCTTGTATAGACCGGATTCTATCCGCTTTAATGCCTATTTGGTCGGTAACGGAAGGCATTCGTAAGATTTCCCAAGAAGTTCCGTAATCTTTTGCCTTTTTCATAAAAAGATTTTTACAGAACGCCACAACGCTATCATATTGAGTCATTGTTTCAGGCTTTTGCATAAGCAGTGAATAGTTAAAAATGAATAGCGAATCATAAGATTACGTAATTAATAGTCAATGTTTTAGCTAATAATCGTTTTCTTGATTTTTTACTCACTCGTCTTTATACTTAATAAAGGATTAAAGCGAGGGTTTGGGAAGTTTAGAGGGGCTTTCATCAAAGTACTTATCCAAGAGATATACCAAAGCCGCCATACTTGCTCCTCCAAGTTCTAACTCCCGTTGATGTACGGCTTCAAATACGTCAGAATCCGCATGATGATGGTCAAAGTACCGTTGGGAGTCCGGGCGATAGCCTATTGTAACAGTTCCCTGTTTCTTCAAAGGATCCACGTCCACCCCGCTACCTCCTTTTTCTAACTCATGAAGTCCATAAGGGGTAAGCCACCGTTTCCATGCCTTAACCTGCCCTACAACAGCAGAATCTCCATCTATAGAAAATCCTCTTGGCGTAAACCCGCCGGCATCTGATTCTATGGCAAAAAGATGAAACCATTGATTTTTTGCGGCTTCTTCTTCGTACTTTGTCGCCCCTCTTGCGCCATTTTCTTCATTCATAAACAATACCGCCCGAATAGAATGGCGGGGCTTATAGCCTATTGCCTTAAAAACTCGGAGCACCTCCATAGACTGTACAACTCCTGCACCGTCATCATGCGCGCCCTCGCCTTTATCCCAAGAATCTAAGTGTCCGCCTACTGCAATGTACTTATCTTTGTATTTGCTGCCGCTTATCTCCCCTACTACGTTGTAAGAGAGTACGTCCGGAAACATTTTACAACTAAGGTTTAGATATACTTGTAGGGTCGGGTCAAGGCGTAACTTACGGCTCAATGCCTCTGCCGAATTTAGGCTAAGTGCAGCAGCCGGGATTTTGTGAAGTGTATCCTCATAGTGTAGTACCCCCGTATGCGGGAAGTGGTCTTTGTGAAGCGTCATCGAACGGACAAGCACCGCTACTGCTCCATATTGAGCTGCCTCTGAAGCACCACCTACCCTTTGGTTTACACACCCTCCGTAAGCATGAAAGGTAGAAATGAGTTTTTCATCCATCGGGCGATTAAAAAACACTATTTTTCCCTTGATTTTCTCTACTCCTATGGATTTTAGTTCTTCAAACGTATTGACCATAACTACTCCTGCTTGTATGCCCTTTTCTTTAGTCCCCACAGAATTACCCAAGGCGCACACGTCCAATGCTTCCGCTATTTGTTTTTTGTCGGATACAATCGCCGCTTCTTCTATCGTCCCTCGTACCCAATGAGGCACCATTACGGGTTGAAGAAATACCGTATCGCACCCCATTTTTTCCATGACTTTCTTCCCCCACTCTATCGCTTTTGCTGCCTGAGATGAGCCGCTCAACCGCGCACCAATTGACTTACAGAGGTAACGTAAGTTTTCGTAGCTTTCCCCATGACTAAGTGCGTAGTCATAGATTTTTCGAATCATTAAGGAGTCATTTTTTTCTCCGCTGTGGTATAAGGAGACCCTATCCGCTTCATGCCCGGTTACACACCCCCAAAAGAGCAGCATTAAAAATGGAATGATGATTATTTTCTTCATTTTTCTTTACAATTCAAGGGACAAATGTAAGCAATAAGTAGCTATGAGCCATTAATTTTTAATTATTAGTTTTTAATTTTAAGTAGTTCGTAGTTTTTAATGATAAGTTTTTAGTCTTCACAAGTAATTATTTATCAGTTTTTTAGCTAAAAGTAATATTATAAACTAATTTCAAATCAGTACTTATTGTTATCTATTATTTGTGATTTTCAAAACAAAGGTTATTTACTCTATACTACTTACAAAAGAAATAACTATTATTCTTCAAGGATAAACCTCCTTTGCTTTCAGCCTCTCTCAAAAAATAGCATACTTCACTATTCTAACCCTCCTCCAAAAACGAAAAGAATAAAAAGCGGAATCTTTATATTTAACAAATCAGTTTATCTATCGGTTTATTATAGCTACCAAATTACCTAAATAATAGTAAATTTAGAGGAAGTATATAATCGTTTGTATTAATTCCGTTATATTTGGAGAAAAAATAAAACTTTAGTATCATTTATATTACAAAAAATAAACATAGTATGAAAAAAACTATTGTCTTTTCTATCATACTGTACTCACTTACTCTCTCTCTTTACGCCCAAAAGGATTATTCTGAGTATTTTGAAGAAGCATATCGCCTATATCCAAGCATTCCCTTGGGCTTGCTTGAATCCGTAGCATATACCAATACCCGTATGAATCACCTCATACCAGACCCTAATGTATCTACTTGTTCGGGAATGCCTCCCTTTTATGGCGTTATGGGATTGGTGGACAACGGCAAAGGGTATTTTAAGGAAAGCCTCAAATCGGTAGCAAAACTCTCCGGATATAGTGAAGCCGACATAAAAAAAAGCCCCAGAATCAATATCCTTGCCTACGCAAAAGCCTACGCCACTATGCAGCAACAGCAAAGCATGACCTCACGCGGGGTAGAAGAGCAGCAAGAGGTGGTGATTGCACTAAGCGAAATCCCCGATGACGGTTCTGTAGTGGCAGAGTACGCCAAAGACCAACAATTTTATGCTGTCTTAAAACAAGTGGAAAAAAGTGGAAGAAGCCTGAATAGCTTTGATTATGGAGAAATATTTGGAGAAAATAAAGCAAAGATTCTAAGCGCACCTTCTGTTACTATGGACAAAAACGAAGTAAGGTCTGTGGACGGAAGTACCTATATGGGAGAAAGAAATGCAGAAGGATGCTCCGGAAATGGTGGACAAACGGAATTTAAGGGTGCTATATGGAATCCCGCTTCTCGTAATAATTATGGTAGTAGAGGGGGGTCCAAAGTGGAATACATTACGATTCATACAATTCAAGGTTCGTATGCAAGCTGTATTTCTTGGTTCAAAAACCCCGCGGCAAGAGTTTCTGCTCATTATGCTATCAGGGCTTTCGATGGACAAATAACCCAAATGGTCTGTGAAGGGGATAAAGCCTACCATGTTCGGGCAGATAATGACAAAGCGATTGGAATCGAACATGAGGGCTTCGTGGAAGAAGGTAG
>CAUJFT010000118.1 GCA_963169475.1 Bacteroidota bacterium
AATCGGCTCTAGCTCTACCATATTTTGTGTTTCTTCCGTGAGTAAGGGCGGAGCAACGTCTTTTCCAGAAGTTTCATGGATTGCCGTAGTTGTAGTTAATAAATGTCCGGGTTTTTCTTCAATCATAATCTGCGGCTCTTCGACTGGAATAGGAGTATCGGGTA
The DNA here is from genome assembly GCA_963169475.1 of Bacteroidota bacterium. Taxonomy (GTDB): domain Bacteria; phylum Bacteroidota; class Bacteroidia; order J057; family J057; genus JAAFHL01. Next base: position 165 of record CAUJFT010000118.1, read on the forward strand.
TCTCGCTGCTTCCTCCTACTATGGGTTCTCCTATTTTTTTCTCCCCGATTTGGATAAGGTACCCCGAATAATTATCTCTTGATTGGGTTTCACAAGCCTGTTGGAGATATTCTACGCGAGATTCTTGAGACAAGGTATCTTGAAACAATGCTATCATTGCTTCGGGAACCCATGTTTCTGTCACTCCGTCTGTGCATAAAAAGAACTCATCTTCCGGCTCTATCTCCGCCCACGGTATAAAATAAAAATCTATACGGGTAGGGGAGTTGCTTCCCTGAACTGCCCGAAGAATGATATTTTTTTGAGGATGCTTTTCTGCTTCCTCTGCCGTTAATTGTCCAGACTTTATCAGTTCATTAACATAGGAATGGTCTTCTGTACGAAAAAGCTGTTTTCCCTTACGAAAATGATATACTCTACTGTCTCCTGCCCATATAATATTAGCTCCGGCTTCATTGAAATATAATAAGGTAATCGTACTCGCCATTCCGCTACTATCAGGATTATTCTGAATGTATAAATCCATTGCTTTTTCTACCCACTCTACCCCAGATTGAAAATAACTTTCGGGGATTATCCCATTTATAGGAGGGGGAGCATCTGATATATATATAGGATAGTTTGTACAGATTAATTGGGAAGCCACTTCTCCTTTATTAGAACCACCTACTCCGTCACAAACTATATAGAGATTTTGGAGATGTGGAATCTTTAAACGAAGGCTTTCTGTACGCTCGTCTCCTTCAAGAAAAGGATATATTGTATCTTCATTATTTACTCTTTTACCTATTTTACTAAATCCCTTTGCTGATAAAATTGTGTACATATAACTTGATAGATAAAAATTAAAACTTATACGCTAACGAAGTAAACGTTGCGATTTATACAAAGTATTAAAGAGACTGCAAATCTTGCTCCTTTTTCACTTATGAATATCTGCAAACGCATAATTCGAATACAAATATACTAAAACACATTGCTTATTTTATTATTTTATTGCCCCAAAGTGTATTTTGTTTCTCGATACACAAACATTTAGGCTTCAGGTTTAAAAATTTGTTTCATTTTGGGAAAATACTGATGTCTTATTTCTCCTTAATTTCTATTTTATTATTTTTTCTGCCTATATGCTAAGTAGTATTAGTCTTTCGGAATAATTTGTAAATTACATTGCCTTCTTAAAAAAAGGCGTATTTTTGTCCAGAAATTCATCATATAAGTTCAGATATGTATTTACCTTTTTATCAGGCACTTCAAAAAGAATTGGACAATATCGTTTCTGCTGGTTTGTTCAAGAAAGAAAGAATCATTACTTCTGCTCAAGGTGCAGAAGTCTCAATCAATACCGGCGAAAAGGTATTGGTTTTCTGTGCGAATAACTATCTCGGATTATCTGCGCATCCTAGTGTGATTGAGGCTGCTAAAAGAGCCATTGATACGCATGGTTTCGGAATGTCTTCTGTAAGGTTTATTTGTGGTACTCAGGATATTCACAAAGAATTGGAGCAGAAAATAGCAGAATTTCTTCATACCGAAGATACCATTTTGTACGCAGCAGCTTTCGATGCTAATGGAGGCGTTTTTGAGCCGCTTTTTGATGCTGAAGATGCAATCATTTCCGATGAACTAAATCATGCAAGTATCATTGACGGGGTTCGTCTTTGTAAAGCCCAACGGTATCGTTACAAGCACAATAATATGGAGGAATTGGAAAAACAATTACAAGAAACTCAATCTCTTAGAAATAGAATTATTGTAACAGATGGGGTATTTTCCATGGATGGAACGATTGCCCAATTGGACGTAATCTGTAACCTTGCAGAGAAATACAAGGCTTTGGTGATGGTAGATGAGTGCCACGCAACAGGGTTTGTTGGGAAAACAGGGAGAGGTTCCATAGAATATCGCAATGTATTGGGGCGCGTAGATATTATTACGGGTACACTCGGAAAAGCATTAGGCGGAGCTTCTGGAGGATTCACTACGGGTAAAAAAGAAGTGATTGAAATGCTTCGTCAGCGTTCTCGTCCTTATTTGTTCTCAAATACTCTCGCCCCTTCTATTGTGGGTGCAAGTATTGCTGTGTTTGACTTGCTGTCAAAGACTACAGAGCTTAGAGATAAATTAGAGGAAAATACCACATATTTCCGCACAAAAATGACCGAAGCCGGTTTTGACATTAAACCCGGTATCCACGCAATCGTTCCCATTATGTTATATGAAGCACCACTTGCCCAGCAATTTGCTACCCGCTTACTTGAAAAAGGCATTTATGTTATTGGGTTCTTCTATCCCGTTGTTCCCAAAGGGCAAGCCAGAATTAGAGTACAACTTTCTGCGGCCCATGATCGTCTTCATTTAGACAAAGCCATTCGGGCTTTTACAGAGGTAGGGAAAGAATTAGGGGTGTTAAAGTGAGAAATGTAGCCGTAGTTGGTCTTATCTGACCGACTACGGCTACATTAACCGCATATTTAATTGCTTAGAACTCAGAAGTAAAGTGGTATCTTACCGCGGGGAATGCCTTTTCTGCGGCATTTAGCTCCCATTGAGATGTAGCCAAAAACACATCTCTTCCGTGCTTATCAGTACACATAAATTGAGAGCGACGGCGGTTAAACTCTGCAAGATCAGCAGGATTATCAGAGGATATCCAGCAGGCTTTATAAAAATTTGCGGGTTCATATCGGCAAGAGGCAGAGTATTCGTGTTGAAGCCGATGCTGTATTACCTCAAACTGTAGCGCACCTACCGTTCCGATAACCTTTCTTCCATTGGCTTTTAGTGTGAACAATTGCGCCACTCCTTCATCCATTAGTTGTTCCAATCCTTTAGCAAATTGCTTAGATTTCAGGGGGTCTGCATTATCCACGTATTTAAAAATCTCTGGTGCGAAGCTTGGTATTCCTGTAAATTTCAAATTCTCTCCTTCTGTCAAGGTGTCTCCAATTACAAACTTTCCCGTATCATGTAACCCCACAATATCTCCCGGAAAAGCCTCATCTATTATCTCTTTTTTATCTGCCATAAAAGAAGTAGGGTTAGAAAAACGATATTGTTTGCCATGACGGGTATGAAGGTAGCTTTTTCCTCTTTCAAACGTACCCGAACAAATTCTCAAAAAAGCAATCCTATCTCGGTGATTGGGGTCTATATTGGCATGAATTTTAAAAACAAAACCCGTAAATTTAGTTTCTTCCGGTTGAATGACCCTTTGTTCGGTGGTACTGCTCCTTGGAGAGGGGGCGATTTCCACAAAACAATCTAACAACTCCTTTACCCCAAAATTATTTACGGCACTCCCAAAAAACACAGGATTTAGCCGCCCGTCTTGATAAGTCTTTAAATCAAATTCGGGATAAACTCCTACTACAAGTTCTATTTCTTCTCTTAGCTTACGAGCAGCCCTTTCTCCAATATGATTTTCAAGTTCGGGAGAATTGATGTCTTGAAATTCAATCACTTTTCCTAATTCTTGTTTTCCATGAGGGTCAAAAAGCACCAATTTAGATTCATACAAATTATAAACCCCCTTAAAATCTGGTCCCATTCCTATGGGGAAACTTAACGGGCAAACCCTCATATTGAGCTTTTGCTCTACTTCGTCTAATAAATCAAAGGCATCATGCCCCACACGGTCTAATTTATTGATAAACACCATCATCGGTGTGTTCCTTGTTTTGCAGACTCCTACTAGTTTCTCTGTCTGAATCTCCACGCCCTTTGCTACATCTATCACTACAATCGCACTATCTACTGCGGTCAGGGTTCGGTAGGTATCCTCCGCGAAATCTTGGTGTCCGGGTGTATCGAGAATATTAATTTTACGGTCTCTGTACTCAAATCCCATCACAGAAGTTGAAACAGAAATTCCTCTTTGCTTTTCAATCTCCATAAAGTCAGAGGTGGCGTGTTTCTTGATTTTATTAGACTTTACTGCCCCCGCTATTTGAATCGCCCCTCCAAATAATAAGAGCTTTTCCGTAAGTGTGGTCTTCCCTGCGTCCGGGTGTGAAATAATCGCAAATGTTCTTCTCCGTTTAATTTCTTCGATAAAATTCATTGCTTTCCTTGTGATTTTTGGGGCGCAAAGGTAAGAAGATTTTTTCAATCTCAAAGAGAGCATACAACTCTTCCCAAAGGTTTGAGACAGTATGTTCTAATGATAAAATTACTGTAACCCAAACATAATTTGGGTATATTTTGTACTTTTGTCAGAAAATAAGTTCCCATTTTGTGATATTTTTCGTTTTGATATATAATTTAGAAAAGCAAAAATGAATGTAATTATTGTAGATGATGAAGTAAATAGTACAGACTTGTTGAAAATCATGCTGGGCAAACATTGCCCCGAAGCCAAGATTATCGGTACTTACAATGATTCTCGGGAAGGGAAAGCCGCTATTGAGAAAGATTTTTTAGAGGGAAAACCTAATTTATTGTTTCTTGATATTGAAATGCCCCATTTAAATGGATTTGAATTACTTGATATGCTTGAAACTACTTATTTTGAAGTAATTTTTATTACGGCTTACAATCATTATGCAATTAAGGCTTTTAAATATAATGCTATTGATTATCTTCTTAAACCCTTTTCGGCGACAGACCTTAAAGACTCTTACCGAAGGGCGGAGGAGCGCCTCCTTCATTCTGGCTCATTCCACAAACTCAAAAATATCCTACTAAACTCCATTGATATAAAAGAAAAACCCGGAGCCTTGAAAAAAATTGCTATTACAACTTCAGAAGGGATAGAGTTTATCAAATTAGACCAGGTCATTCGCTGTGAGGCAAGCCAAAATTATTGTAAACTTATTATTGCAAAACAGCGGTCTATTCTTGTCTCCAAAAATATAGGAGAAATAGAGGACTCCTTGCCCGAAGACCTCTTTCTAAGGGTGCATAAATCACACATTGTAAATGTGAATTACATCATTCGGTATCTCAAATCAGAGGGCGGCTCTTTGTTGATGGAAGACGGAGAAGAAGTTGCCATTTCGCGCCTAAAAAAAGAAGATATCTTAAAAAGATTATTTGGTGGGGCATAAAAAGTATCATTTGAAGTAGTCAATCCTCCATTATAACTATTGTTTTTCGCATTTCGTGAACTGAAAACCGCATTTCGTCATGTATTTCTGCTGTTCATACATTGAGCGGGCTAAATCCGGTTTTTGGAGGTTACTTTGTATGCTGGAAAAGGCATTAACATTTGTAATCAACAATTAAATTTTAGAAATCAAAAAAATGAAAAAGATTAAATTTGCCTTTATAGCTAACTTCTTGCTCGCTTTAATAACCGGAGTGGCTCAGCCCAACCCAACTATTACTGTAAATGGACGCTATATTATTGGAAATTGCGGGGATACATTGGTATTAAAAGGAGTGAATTATGCTGCCTATAACTGGGGCTATAGTCCCAATCAGCTAAGAATAGACCAAATCGCCCTAAGCGGTGCCAATGTGGTAAGGATTCCTTGGTACGCAGCAAGTAATCAACCCTTGTATTCAGATTATGCTTACTTGGATAGCGCGATTTCTAAATGTATCCAATAT
>CAUJFT010000119.1 GCA_963169475.1 Bacteroidota bacterium
TAATAAAAATCAAAGGGTTGGAAGGGACTTCGTTACCAAGCTCACGTGCATGCGCTACGTAATTTAGCACTACACAAATCATCTTCATATTTTTGGTCTTTGAATGATTATATCAAAAGTAATAAAATTTTTAAAACTATGTCATAACCTACGAAATCGAGTACTATCATTATGAAAGACTTTGTAAATCATTTTTTCGTACACCGACTTGCAATTAGTATAAAAGGACGTTTTATTTACAATTTGATTTAGTAAGAGGAGTATTATCATACAAATCTCTCATTGTAACTTCTTTTTCTCCAATCAGAAACCCTTCTTTTTCTGTCCACAAAGTATATTCCTGCTGACAGCTTGAGACAGAGCGAGGATTTAGGGATTTTTCAAAACGAATCACCCAATGCCCCTCCTTCATGTCTATTGTATACGTTCCCGTACAAGACTCCTGATAATATGTGCCGGAGGCAGGAGCTTTCATTACCTTTGTATTGATATAAGTATTGCTATCAGTAAGTATGAGTGTATGATTTTCATTACAATACTTACCCAAGATTTTAGTTCTTACCGCTGACTTTTTGGGCGTAAACTCGCAAGCTGCTATCCAAAATATCAGTGTAACCATTAAAAGCAAGTAACGAATTGGATACATGACAAGGTTTGTGAATGGACTGAGAGATATTGATATTAAGGCTGACCATTTAGTGTTTGCATAAGGTAACCCACTTCCTGCATGAGGGTAAAGTCTTGTCCCGATTCAAGGGCGTTGCCGATTACTACTACCTCTGCTCCGGCTTTCCAGATAGCTTCTGCTTCTTTGGGAGTGCGTATTCCGCCTCCTACAATTAGTGGAATGTTTACATTCTCGGCTACTCCCTGTACCATATCGGGTGGAATGATTCGGGAGGCTCCACTTCCTCCGTCCATATATAATACCTTTAAGCCTAGCATTTCTCCTGCCATTGCGGTGCAAACCGCAATATCTGTTTTATCAGAGGGAATAGGGAGCGTATTACTTATATAATTTACGGTGGTCATTCTCCCAGACTCTACAAGTATATAGCCAGTAGGAATAACTTCTAGACTTGTATGTTTGAGAAGTGGTGCGGCAAGTACATGATTTCCGATAAGCAGCTCGGGGTTTCTACCACTAATAAGGGATAGAAAAAAAATTGCATCTGCGGAGGGTACAATTTGATTCAGGCTTCCCGGAAATAAGATAATCGGAATCGGACATACCTTTTTTAATTCGGGAATGATTTGGTGAATTTCTTCATTTATCATCAGGCTTCCTCCCACAAAAAAGTAAGTAACGCCGCAGGCAAGTGCCATTTCCACCAATTGGGGAATATCATTTCTGTTTAGCTTATCGGGGTCAAGCAAAACAGCAAAACCCTTCCTTTTCTCTTTCTTATGAGCAAGGAGACTATCTGATGTATTTGGGATATTTGGCAGAATATGATTCACTCAAATAAAGGCAGTTGGAATTTTGTAAAATAGGTGTGCGAAGCAAATATGAAGTGATTTTTGACAGGAAACCAAAAATGGTAATACCCCCGATTCAAAGGCAAACATCATTTGCAAAATACACCCATCTTTACACGACTAGCGTAATTTCGGCAAAATTACAAAAAATCTTTTAAATCCAAACGGATTGCGTTTCATAAAAATGAAATTTATTCCTGATAGAGTCCAATTTCAATCGCGCCCCCTTCTCTTAGTGCAGCCCGATACATACCAGAGGTATTGAAATCCATTACTATATTTCCTTGATAATCAATACCTATCAATCCTCCATCTCCATATTCTCCCTGAATAGGAGAAAGCATAGAAAGTTTTTGGTGTATCACGATTTGGGTTGCTTCTTTGAGTGTATGATTCTTGTACATCATTAGGGCAGCAATATCATAAGCCACCACCCCTCTAATAAAAAACTCTCCCCAACCCGTAGCAGAAATTGCACAGCATTGGTTATTTGCGTAGGTACCTGCACCAATTATCGGAGTATCTCCCACTCTTCCAAACCGTTTATTCGTCATTCCTCCGGTAGAAGTTGCGGCAGCAAGGTTTCCGTATCTGTCCCGCGCCACTGCACCTACAGTACCTCTTTTTTTATTTGTTTCCTCTGTAGGAGAATGGTCTAATATTGTTTTCTCTGAATTTTGGATAGCGATAAGCTGCGCCCTGCGAAAATCTGTAGAAAAATATTCCGTACTTACTCTTTCTATTCCGACAGTGGCGGCGAATGCTTCTGCCCCTTCTCCCATCAAAAATACATGTTGAGATTGGGTCATCACGGCATGGGCAAGTTTTATCGGGTTTTTGATACGGGAAACCCCGGCAACAGCTCCGGCTCTTAGTAACTCTCCCTCCATAATAGAAGCGTCCATTTCGTGGGTTTCATTGTGTGTAAAAACAGAGCCTTTCCCCGCATTGAATAATTCACAATTTTCTAGCATAGTTACCGCCGCTACGACGGCATCTTTCGCTTTTCCTCCGCGTTCAAGTATTTCCTTACCTACCAAAATCGCTTCTCGAAGTGCCTCCCTATAGATTTTTTCTTTTTGTTCTGTCATTTGAGATTTCAGGATAGTTCCTGCTCCCCCATGTATTGCGATTGAAAACGTATTTTGAGCCATTTGATTTTTTCTTTTATCTTTGCAAAATTATTAATAATCTTAGGAATCTCGAAATGAAAGTTACTTTTTATCAGATTTTTACGCTATCTATCATTGCCGCTACGCTTTTCGGGTGCGTAAGCACGAAAAAATTTAAAGCCAGTGAATGGATGCGCGAACGATATGTACAAGAAAATCTCGTCCTAAAACAAGATACGACAATGACCGGAATAAGATACAGAAATGTACTGAAAACCAGCGAGGATATGGTTAGTCATTTGGGACGGTTAGTCAGTGACACTGCCCGCTTGAATCGTCAGGTAAGGTTATTGTTGAGTGAAGGGTCAGAGGTAGGAGCAGATAAAGGCGCAACCCTACTCAAATTATTAGAAAAAGAGAAACAGCTAAACGAAAAAGAAGCAAAGTTGATTGAGAAAGAGATGGCTATGGTAAAAAAAGAGGATACCCCCTCTATCAGCGAGGGCGTTCCAGATAAAAAGCTACTTGAAGAAATCAAATTCCAAATAGGAACGTACGCAGTAGAAAGAGTGGGAATCTATACAGAAGGAAAAATAATTATTATTAAAATACCCACTGAAATCGTCTTTTCTGCTGGAGATAAAAATATCAAGGGCAAAGGCTTATCTATTTTGATAAAACTTGCAGAACTCTTAAAGGCTCA
>CAUJFT010000120.1 GCA_963169475.1 Bacteroidota bacterium
CATTGCTGATATTTTTATCTTACAGGATAAATAAGGCAACAAAGGTACGCTTTTATTCTATATAGATGATTTAAAAAGCAACCAAACCAAAATAAATTTCGTTAGCCGCTCTGAATAATAAGATTTTTTTCTTAACTTCGCATATATTTTTGGTTTAACATTTAATTTTATTTGGTCATGAAAAAAGTTTTCACACTAATTTTGGGAATAGGTTTATTTTCGGGAGCGTCTGCTCAAGGTAGTTTTGAGTTAAGTTACGCACAGCAAGTACCCACTGCCATTAATACAGATTTGGTAAATGAGGTGGCAGTAGATTACGTTTTTGTAAAAAATATCTCTACCTCCGACAAACTTACCCGTGCAGAACGTACCGTAAATACGGTAGTTAGTAATGGTACCTACACTCAGGAAACCTACTTTTGTTGGGACAACTGCTATAGCTCCGCCACAAGCATTAGCATTAATTCGGGAATGAACATTGCAGCAGGTGCTACCTTTACCGCATTTTCAGTTCACTTTCTTCCGAATACAGTAGCTGGTTGCACTGACGTAACGATGAGGTTTTTTGACAAAAATAACACTGCCGATTTTGTAGAACAGTCTTTTAAATTTTGTGCTACAGAAGGAGGCGTTTCTATTTTGGACCAAATCAAAAACGGAAATGTAATGGAAACCCCATTCCCGAACCCGGCTTCTGATGTGTTGAATGTAAAGTTTAACCTTCCTCGTGCCGTAAAAGACGCACAAGTACTATTGGTAGATATGACAGGTAGAACAATCAAGTCTCACAAACCTTCTGGCAACTACGGATTAATGGTTTGGGACGTACAAGATTTGCCAGAGGGATTATATTATATGATGATGACCGGAGAGGGTGAAGTATTAGGTACTCAAAAAATAGTTGTGAAACATTAAGTCTTTTACGTTTCTTCCACACGCTTTGATGTATTATATCGTAATTGTAGCCTTCGCCTGTCAAAGGGAAGGCTTTTTTATGCAAAAGAACATTGGGCAAGCCTATTTTATGTTTTAGCGTTGTATGATTTCTCAATACTTACTTATGTAAGGAGTATCAAGAAAATCTTATAGACTTATTTCTAGTTCATGCAGAGAGGATTTCGGATAAACACTCTTATCACCATTCTTCCTTGATAGAAGCCTCTAATTCGGATAGCCTTTTTTCTTCTTTCCTTAGCTTCCATAGTGCAGAGGCGCAACGTAAGGAGACAGCAGTAACACCGGGTATAGGAATTAACCCTAGCACCTTGTTTCGGGTTTTAAGCTCAATCGCTCCGCTGGCTATCCATTTAGAAATAAAGTATTCGACTATTTCGTCAATAAGAATTGGGGCACCTAAGAATTGAATTGCCAATGGCATTTCAAATACAGAAACTGCTATATCAATTCCTACCGAGAGGATTAGTGCTTTGGTAAGCCCTGCCTTTTTTTTCTTTAGGGCCTCCTTTTCTGCGAGGAGCGTTATATGATTTTGGACTAACGGTTGTTCTACACTCATGGTTTTTATGAAAATTAGAAAGGCTATACGCAAAAAACCGTATGGGGTTATCCGTTGATAAATATAATTTCTTTTCCCAACATCATCTCGAGAAGTGCCGCATTTTCCTTAGCAAACATCATTTCCATTTCTACTTCATGGGCAGCAAAGATAGTCATGGTAATCTTGTCTTCCGAAATGTTTATTTTTATGTCTGTTACAAATCCCCTATGCCCTCTGTCAAGATTATCTCCTATTCTCAAAATTCCAGCGAGTATAGCTACAGCTTTTTTATCTTTTTCCGACAATAGATTTATCCCCAAATGTTCTGGCTTAGGGAAAGAACGCCTATGATATCTGATGATATTTCCGATAATCATCATTTCTGAAGGTACAAATCCGGAGAGGTTACTATTTGCAACAATATACTGCCCGTGCTTGTGATGTCCGCTTACATGTATAAATTTTCCTATGTCATGTAGGATAGCCGCATATTGAAGCATTTCCTTATCTGTCGGGGTATTACAAGGAATTAAGTCCCTCAGTGCTGTCCAAATATTCGTACATAGCTCACTCACTTTGAGTGTGTGGTCGGGTTCATAATGGACTTTTAAGGCAAGATTTAAAACAGAGCGGGCGCGAATATCGTATTCAAGATGTCCTACATATTGATTAATTTTTATTTTTTTTTCGCGAATGTAGCGATTCAGGATACCCTCTTTTAGGGCGTGAGTGGAGGTGAGACACTGCTCAATCTCTAACGAAGTAAGTATATAGTTAATTAAACATGAACCCATGACAATCATCTCGGAGCGTAGCGCATCCATGCCCTGCATTTTATCCCTTTCTTGTCGTGTACTATGAAGCAAGCGGGAGTGCATCCATTCAAACTCTTTGCGTCCAAACTGAAACCCATTAAGATTTTGTATAGAAATTTTGTCTTTTTGCTGATAGGCAACCAAAGTAGCGAGTGTCTCAAAAGTCCCCGATGCTCCCACAAGCATCGAAAGCCGAAATTCTTTGAGTTCCTTTATTAGTCCAGAGAGTTCCTTGTCAAAAAGGCGATATACTTCGGCAATTTCCTTGGGCTTAATGGGATTAGAAGGCTTAATTTTATCCAGTAACCTTGCACACCCGATATTAATACTCCTCAATAGTTCTACGCGCCCTTCGTGTGCGACAATGAACTCTACGCTCCCTCCTCCAATATCTATTAGGAGTGTGCTATCATTAAAAGGTAGGCGAATGCCATTTTTGATTCCTTCATAGATTAAGGCAGCCTCTTCATTCCCGTTAATGGTTTTAATATGAACTCCGGCTTGCTCTTTTGCGGATAAAATAAAGTCATTTCCGTTGGAGGCACTCCGTATAGCACTTGTTGCATAGGCAAAAATTTTAGAAACCCCTGCATTATCTATGATAGTACGAAAAAGCCTAAGTGCCTTAATCCCTCTTTTGTAAGGGTCTGGCATAATTTTTCCAGAGTTGATTCCTCCTTCACCGAGTTGTACCGGTTCTTTGTACTTTCCCTTGATTATATAATGGTCTCTTTCATCTATTTCTGCTAGTAAAAGATGGAAGGTATTTGTACCCAAATCAATGATGGCAACTTGTTCGTTTTTCATATACTACGAAATTAGGGAGTAAATTTGAGCGAATTTTCAGCCGAATGTATAGCTTGTACTAAGAATCAAACGATATTGAGGAGTCCGTTTCTCATAAATCAATTGGTAATTAGTACAAGAGAATTATACGATTTTAGCATTTGATAAAGCACGGTTCATCCTGAAAAAGAGGAAATCATTTTTTTACAATCCATAATAGTCCATCTCTTACCGGAAGTAGCAAGCACTCTACTCTTTCATCATGGGCAACAAACTCATTGAACTGCTTAATGGCAATCGTTTCCTTATCATTGGGCTTGGCCTCTTCGGTAACTTTTCCACTCCATAATACATTATCTGCCAGAATTACCCCTCCGCTTCTGACTTTGGGGAGCACCATCTCATAATAATGAAGATAATTATCTTTGTCCGCATCAAGAAATACTAAGTCAAAAGTTTCTTTTAGTTCGGGAATAATGGCAGAAGCATCACCATTAAGAAGGGTAATTTTGTCTTCAAGCCCGGCTTCTGAAATATACTTTTCAAACATAGCCCTTAGTTCAGGGTTTTTCTCAATAGTAATAATGTTACCATTTTTAGATAATCCTTCTGCCATACATAGACAGGAGTAGCCCGTATAAGCCCCAATTTCAAGCACATGCTGAGGAGTAAGCATTTTAGAAAAGAAAGAAAGAAATCTTCCTTGCCAATGTCCTGACAGCATTCTTGGATAAAGGACTTTAAGATGTGTTTCTTGATTCAGGGCTTGGAGAAGCTCCGGTTCTTGCGCAGAGATTCTATCTGAATATTCTTGAATTTTGGGATGGATAAAGTTCATGGATTTAAGAGACTGTTTCGTTAAGTTTATGATTAAGATTAAGCGTTTTGAGGGCTGGAAAAGCCTTGAGAGATGCAAGTACGACCAACAAAGTGGTACCTCCTCCAAAAAGTACCGAAGGGATTAGCCCCATTAGCCTTGCGGCAAGCCCGGATTCAAATGCGCCAAGTTCATTAGAAGTACTGATAAAAATCGTATTTACTGCCGAAACTCTGCCTCTCATTTCATCTGGAGTATATAGTTGGAGAATGGTAGAACGAATGACTACGCTTACATCATCAAACATACCAGATAATGCAAGGAAGAAGAAAGAGAGTATAAAGTTTTTGGATAGGGCAAATAAAATGATAGAAATCCCGAACCCTGCTACAGCAATCAGTAAGTTTCGCCCGGCATGCAGTAGTGGGGGGCGATATGCCATAATCGTTGCCATTATCAAAGCCCCCACTGCCGGAGCTGCTCTTAGTATTCCTAATCCAACGGGACTTGTATGTAATACCCTATCGGCAAAGCTGGGCAATAACGCTACTGCTCCTCCAAAAAGCACAGCAAACATATCAATCGTTAGCGCAGCCAATACTATTTGATTTCCTAATACAAACTTTACTCCTACTGAAAGCCGGTCTTTGAGCGACTCTGCTCCGGGCTGATAGGCAGGCATGGGTTGGCTAGATACAGATAAAAACAAAAGAACACTCGTTAGAGAAAGTATAAGCACGATACCGTAAGTAACACTCACTCCCATTGTACCATAAACAAGCCCGCCGAGTGCAGGACCTCCAATCGCACTAATATGCCATACCACGCTACTCCAAGTAGCCGATTGGGCATATAGTTTTCTGGGGACAAGTTGAGCGGCTAAGGCAGTATGAGCAGGAGCAAAGAATCCTCTTGCAATGCCTGTAATAAAAATGACCCCGTATATAGGGAGAATAGAAGTTGGGGAGTATCCGTACTCAAATGCAGCACTCAATAATAACAGTATTAGCGCGCAAAAAGCATAGACAGAAACCGATACCCCGATGATTTTTTTTCTGTTAATAATATCTGCCACATTTCCTCCAAAAATTGCCGTCATCAAGAAAGGAATCACCTCTGCAAGCCCGATAAGCCCAATTGAAAAATCGTCTCGGGTATATTCATAGACTTGTATGCCCACTACCATAGCCTGCATATTTACAGCAAAAGTAAAAAATAACCTTGCCAGAATAAAATTCCTATAATTTTGAATTCTAAATACTTCCCATGCAGATTGTTTCATACTCCAAGTATATATTTTAACGGTTAGAGAATAGAAATTCCGCCTTTTACGGGAAAATGAACGGAGCCGCTCACCGCCGGTAT
>CAUJFT010000121.1 GCA_963169475.1 Bacteroidota bacterium
AAAACCAATGACATCAATAAAGCCATTAGTTATCTTGACAGTGCAAACATACTTGCCGGCGATAATCAAGCAAAAATTAGAGATGCAAATCTCCTACGAAATGACTATCTTGAATTGAAACGTCAGGCAAACAAAGAAGCACTTATAGCAGAGGCAGATACGTTTGTAAGATTCGGTAAATATTCTGATTTGCTACAAGCTAAGGGAAGATATGAAGATGTCATCAAAAATTATGGAGACAACGGTTCTATTGTCCAGAACAAATTAACTGATTTGAATGCTAAGATGAAGGCGATTAAGCCACAAGATGCTTACGAAAATTTGGTATCGGAGATTCAGGCAATGTGTAAAGAAGGAAGAGGATTGGAAGCGAATCTTTACGTTGCCGAAGCCCGTAAACTCACCACGAACAGCGACAGGCTACAAAGTCTAAGCAAGTTGGAAAAAGATTGTGCCTCCCTCGCCCAAACAGGTGCTAAACAATCCGAAACGGTGGCAGACAACCGCTCAATCGCCGAAGGAGATGCCTCAAAGCAAACACCTGCCCAGCAAAATACCGCTGAAAACACCACCGCCTCAACCAATAGAAGTACTAAACCCGGAACAAGTAATACTCCTTCTACCCCCAAAAGCTCTCCGCAAGTAGTAGCCAATGGAGGAAAAACAGCAAGAACCAATAAGCCCGCTCTCAATTCCCATGATTGGTCTAAGTTGTCTCCCCTCGAAAAAGGAAAGAAAGCATTTGAAAAAGCCAAGTCCGGAGATGCGACTTATTATGCCAAAAGCCGTCAGTATTTTGAAGAAGCTAAAACCGCTAAAACATTAGATGGAGCGGGAGCTTATATGCTCGCCTATATGTATAATTCGGGACTGGGAGGAGCAAAAGACTTAAAGAAAGCATGGGAAAACGCGGCTTTCTCTGACCAACAATCTTGGGCTTCCGGAAAGGTTCTTCACGCTAAGCTGTTTCTCAACAAAAAAACGAATAATGATACGATGATCGCAAAAGGAAAGCTTGCAGAAGCTAAAAAGTTAGGGGATATTGAAGCGGACAAACTCCTCCGTAGTTTGAAATAACATTTTATATTTTCTTAGAAAAGCCGCTAATATCCTAATAAGTATTAGCGGCTTTTTATTAAATTTACGCTACCATACATTTTTAAAAAAGAAAAAAGGGTAACTTATAGTACAAAATAAGCCCATATAATTGGGTTTTAAAAGGTTTTATTCAACTATAAATGAGTAAATACTAATAGAACGTATGGCTTGAAGTAATCATTGTAGTGCGAGGTTTCATGTTCGCTCAATAGGTAAAATGCCAGTAGCGTATTGGAAATAGGGAATAAAGATAGTAAAAATCCCAAATATAGTCAGTAATCATATCTATAAAGAAACCACAAGACACTAAGATATTTGTAATATGACCTGTGCCATTATCCATTTTTCTTAGTAACTATGTTCAAAAATAAAAACTTGATATATTTTTGTAAAACAAAGAAAAGATTTTAACTTTGAAGCATTCTTTCAATTTCAAATTTACCATCATCATTATTATTTATGGCAAATCATGTATTTACCTTAGGCGTAGAAGAAGAATTTCAGATTATAGACCCCGAAACAGGAGAATTGCGTTCGCACATGCACCAAGTTATTGAGGGTGGATATAAGATGCTCAAAGAGCATGTAAAAGCAGAAATGCACACCTCCGTTGTAGAAGTGGGGACAGGTATTTGCCAAAACATTCGTCAGGCAAGAGAAGAAGTTACACATTTGAGAAAAGTAATTGCAGAAGTAGCCATTCAAAACGGATTAAGGATTGGTTCTGCGGGTACTCACCCATATTCCAGATGGCAGGACCAAGCGATTACAAAACACCCGCGCTATGACGAAATCATTAACGAAATGAAAGAAGTAGCAAGAGGGAATCTTATTTTTGGACTTCATGTACATACGGGTATTCCGGACAGAGAGACGGGGGTGCATCTTATGAATGCAGCGCGCTATTTTCTCCCTCATATTTATGCCCTTTCTACAAATTCTCCTTTCTGGGAAGGAAGAAATACTGGATTTAAGTCTTTTCGCTCCAAGATTTTTGACCGCTTTCCCCGCACAGGAATCCCTGATGTTTTTCGGAGTGCGGCAGAATATGATGCCTATATCGCCCTTCTTGTAAAAACTAATTGTATTGATAACGGCAAAAAAATATGGTGGGATATTCGTTTACACCCCTTTTTCCCTACCATAGAATGGAGAGTATGTGACGCTCCACTTAGAGTAGATGAAACCATCGCAATTACGGCGATTATTCAGGCGGTAATGGCAAAGCTCTACAAACTTATGCAAAGTAACCTCACATTTAGGCTTTATAGCCGCGCCCTTCTTAACGAAAACAAATGGAGAGCCTCTCGCTATGGAATAGAAGGCAAGCTGATTGACTTCGGAAAACAAACGGAAGTAGATACCAAAGCATTAGTTTATGAATTATTGGAGTTTGTAGAAGATGTAGTGGACGAACTCGGTAGCCGACACGAACTTCAATATATTTACAAAATGCTGGAGCAAGGAACGGGAGCGGATAGACAATTGGAAGTATATAACAATACTAACGGAAATCTCAAAGCGGTAGTGGATTATATCATTGCCGAAACGCACCATGGGCTATTTTAACCTTTACTATCAAGATAATCTTGATAGTAAAGGATTTTATTCCTCATTTTTTTGAACCAATTTATAGCTAACATACCTCTCCAAAATATTTTGGGAAGCGGTCAGTATTTACATCAATTTAGATGAAACAACCATTTTTTCAGTTTCCAGGGTTTAGTCAATTTCCAGAGATTACTCATTTTATTACTAATCGGCATGGAGGAATCAGCGAAGCACCCTATCAAAGTTTGAATATCGGGCTTATGACGGGAGACCGGAGGGAACATGTACTAGAAAATCGAAAACGCGTAGCCAAAAGAGTCGGAGTTGGAATAGAGGCGGGTATTTTACCTCAGCTAACCCATAGTAACCACGTAGCAGTAGTTGGAATGGAAGATGCAGGGAGTGGTTTTGGAGAACCCGAAAAAATCATTCCTGATACAGATGCCTTAATTACATGCCAAAAAAATCTCTTACTTGTCGTTACGCTTGCAGACTGTACCCCTATATTTCTGTATGACAAATTAAACAAGGTTATAGGGATAGCCCATGCTGGCTGGAAAGGTACAATTGGGAAAATAGGTGCAAATACTTTGAAGAAAATGACAGAGATTTTCGGCACTTCTCCCAAAGAGGTTCATGCAGGAATCGGGGTTTGTATACAAAAATGTTGTTACGAGGTGAGCGAGTCTCTTGCCGGCGACTTTAAAGCAGTATTTGGGGAAGAGGGGGTTATAAAGCTATCGCAAGGAAAACAGCATTTGGATTTGGTGCTATCTAATAAAATACAGCTAATCCAAGCAGGAATCCCCTCCCGTCAGATTGAGACTACTGAAATTTGTACTTCTTGTACTAGTGATTCTTATTTTTCTCACCGGAAAGAAAATGGATTAACCGGAAGATTTTGTGCCGGTATTCTATTACGTTAGTTCCAAATTGATTTGCGAAAAGGTAGTTTCAAAACTACGTTAATCATTTTCTAACCCTAAAACCATGTTCATTTCTATATAATCTGAATATAAATAGAAAAGGCGTACCTTAAAAGTACGCCTTTTCTATCAAAAATAAGAATACTTTAACGCACTATCGTAATAGAGCCAGATTTTTCTACTTGTTTATTCGTAATAGAAATAGCTTTTACATTAAAAATATATACCCCCTCCGGCACGTCCTGACTGTTTTTTGTTTTACCGTTCCAGCTAAATGCAGGATCGTTAGACTCAAACACTAATCCGCCCCATCTATCATAAAGCTGAAAACTAATTGTGGCAATATTATAAGTACCAATGGTCAAATTGTCATTAGAAAAGTCTCCATTAGGGGTAAATACAGAAGGTATATGTACTCCAAATGATTCTTTTACCTCTATATCCTTATAAAGATTCAATTTACAACCATTTTCATCAACCGCCGCTAACTGAACCTTAAAGGGACCAGTATAGCTAAATTCATGCGAAGGGTTAGGGAGCGAAGATGTTATTCCATCTGCAAAATTCCAGTCAAAACCTACCAAAGGAATAGTGGTTTGCGTCCCGAAGTTTACTACTGCAAGAGGCAATTCTATAACATCGGAAGACGTAGTAATAATCCCACTATTTTGGGGGTGATTGCCAGCATAAATAGCGGCTTTTTCGCTGCGACACTGCCCATTATAAGAGACTGATTGCACATAAAACAGCTTATCAAATACCAAGTTTGGAATAGTCAATGAGTTGTCCACATGAAAAGGAGTGGTATCATTGGGTTGATAATACCAATAGGTTTTGGACGGACTTTGAGACAAAGCATACAAAACAATTGGCTCACCTACACACACAGTATCTCCAATAATTGAGGGAGCAGAAGGAAGCCCTAAAACCGTAACACCCATTGCCTTAGTGCGGTCGCATCCTTTATCCGTAGTAACGGTTAAGGTAGCATTATAATTTCCCGCGTTCATATACATATGGCTTGGGTTCTGAACATTAGAGGAAGTGCCGTCTCCCAACGTCCACGCCCAAGTAGCTAAGTAGTCACTGGCAACCAATGGACCCAGTGTTGTCAGGTCGGTGAAGAAAGTAGTATCTCCTACACATTCCTTTGTAGAGCCAAAATCAATATCCGGACGTGGATACGCCATAACAGATAATGCGTAGGTATTGGTACAATTATATTCAGTAGTTACTGTAAGAATGACGGGGAAAACGCCGGCATTATCATAGATATGAGTAGGATTTACCAAGGAGGAGGAAGCGTTATCCCCAAAGGTCCAACTATGTTGTACAATCAAGCCTGTAGTAACAGTTGAGGTATTAACAAAGGACATCGGAGATTCTTCACACTCATTTTGGGTGGTAAACATGGCTTGCGGCATAGGATAGGTCGTAATTTGACGCTGTATTGTATCTCTACAGCCAAGATCATCTACGACAATCAAGGTTACGGCGTAACCGCCAGGTGTAGTATAATTGTGAGAGGGATTTTGAGAAAAATCAGTCTGACTGTCTCCAAAATTCCACATATAATTATTGACAACCCCCGTTCCGTTATTTCCGGTAAATGTAAATTGAACGGCATCTACAATACACCCATCAATGGCACTAAAGTTAGAAATAGGGTTCTGATAAATTTCCACCGATTTTACAATGGTATCTTTACATCCTTCTATACTATTCAAGAGTAATGAAATGTTATATGTACCGGGTGCGCCGTATGTGTGAGTAGGATTAAGTGTTCCAGAAGTCGTTCCGTCTCCTAATGCCCAACTCCATCCGGCACCTCCGGCAGAGGCATCATTGATAAAGGTAGGCATCTTAAAGCAATTATTTTGAACATTAAAGTCCGCAACCGGCTTCACATATATTACAATTTGCTGCGTAATGGTATCCTTACAACCATTGGTGGATTCGCTGATTAATGTAACTGGATACGTACCAGCAGCTCCATACGTGTGAGAGGGGTTTTCAAGATTAGAAGTATTGGTGTCTCCAAAGTCCCAATTAAAAATCGTAGCGGGAGTATTACTCATATCCGTAAATTGTGCAGCTGCTCCATAGCAAACATTTTGGGTCTGAAAATTAGCAAGTACCTGCTCAAATACTTGAACTTGTTTGTTTATAGTATCTCTACATCCATTAGCATCTTCTATAAAAAACTGCACATTAAAACTACCCCCTCCGCCATAGCTATGTGTTGGGTTTTGAATGAGGTCCGTACTCCCATCGCCAAAATTCCAACTCCACGCGATAGCAGGCGAAACGGTAGTCAAATCGGTAAAGGTCGTGGATAACGGATAACAAACAGAGGTAGCACTAAAATCTGCAACCGGCTTAGGGTGAACAATCACCGGAATAGTAATGGTATCATTACACCCAATCGCAGGAATTGCCACAAGCTGTACATTATAGGTACCGCCATTGGCATAAGTATGAGACGGGTTCATTAGCGTTGAAGTAGTATTATCTCCAAAATCCCATAAAAACGTAAGCGCGCTAATACTACTATTATTCGTAAATTGAGTAAGCAATCCATTACACACAGTAGTGGCACTAAAATCAGCCGTTACACTTGGGCTTACTGTAATAAGAGCCGTATCCGAAGCACCACAAACACCAAGCAGGGCATCGGCACTTAATACATATTGGTAAGTAATCGGCGCACCCGTAGAATTTACAAGCGTCAATTGTGTAACAGGAGAGGTAGGGTCTGCAAGCCCCGCAACCGGAATCCATGAATAGGTATATCCAATAGGAGACCCCCCTCCTATTGTAATAGTATCTCCCGAGCAAAGGGTTTGGTTAGGTCCAGCATCAGAAGCCGGAGCATCTAGTATATTAAGATAAAATGTATCTTGAATAATCTGGGAAGAGCATAGGAATGAATCAATATAAATTAACTCAATATATTCCATAGGCTCCATCGTAAAATCTTGTATTACTTGTATAGGAACATTTACAGAAGCCTGACCCGGCGGGATAATAACTTGACCAAGGGGCTGGCTTGTATAATCTACTCCCGAGGTTGCTGTCCCACCTACCACAAAATTAAAGGTATCTCCCAATACAGAGGGTTGAGGAATAGTAAAATTAAAAAAGCCATCAACACACCCCTCTACTGCAAGATTTCCTCCAACCCCTACTGTATTTCCTACCCCAACATTTACCAATCCGCCAGAACAATTTACTCCTCCTGCTTCAAGAAATACCCCTGAATCTAAAACATTGTCAAGGTCATCTGCCACTACTATTTTGATATGATAAGATTGGCAAGGGACAACACCGGCTATTGCATTTAAAACTGTAGTGAATCCGTCATATTGAACAGTCGTCCCCGTAGCATTAGCAGGACAATTATTAGAAGCATTACACCCTGAACTAAATGGCTCATTACAAACATAATAGGCGGGATTAGTTCCACAATTCACATTATTAATTGAAACGGGAGTGGTGGTACCGGGTAGTCTCGCAATATTAAACGTATTATAGTTTCCACCTGCCGGATTAGGACCCGTTATAAAGAAAGCAAAAATATCATTAAAGGAACCCACAAACTCCATATATTCCTCTGACCCAAACACGTACCGAATAGAAATGGTATCACAATATGGAATAATGTCAAACTCAATACCACAAGCATCGTTTGTGCCTAATACCCCGGGTATATTATCTAAATCTGCATCACCGGGTGAAGCTGGATTAGCACCCGTATATCCCGAGCTATTATTAGTACCTGTCCCTCCGCTTCCTATTCCCATTATATCTCCGGAAGTAAGCAACAATCCATTTGTAAGATTTAGATTAGAACCATTGCCTACAAACCAACCCATTTGATTGCTCACAGTATCGCAATTAATAGTAAGGTTAGACACAACTACCCCTCCCCCAAATAAGGACTGAACCATTTGTACATAGGAGGCAGGCGCGCCTGCTACTGGAGGGTTAGTAAATACTTGTCCCAAAGATAAATTAGGCAAGAGTAATACCGAAAATATCAGAGGCAAAATCCTTCGATTAAAAAATATCGTACTTCTCATACATTATATAGAATATAAATATAATAATTTATAGCTTTTAACAAAAACGGTATAAAGTTACGAAAGATTTTAAAGATTTGATATTTTATTCTCTGAATGGTAATATTTTAAGTCTATTTGGTAAAATTAAAGACCTTTATTGTACTAATCCCAAACCCAAGTCAGTTTGAAAAAAATATACAAAACTCTTACTAGTAATCGCTTTAATCAATCTCTATCCCGAACCCTCTAAATCATTGTATAAACTCATAAAGCATGAAAGCATTTAATAATTTTACCCCTAAATCAAACCTTTTTACACTAAGCGTTCTATTTCATAGAATCTGACTCCTCCCCAAAAAAAATATTTCGTTTTTCTTTTATAAAGTATGTGTTATATAAAAATATAGTGATGCCATAAACGAAATAGTGTATTTTATAATTAATTGATAACCAATTACTGTAATCAACATATTCGCCGATTTATGACACTAGTAAAAATATTATCCGTAAAAATTATATTAGAAAAATTTATCACTTAAAATTATTAAAATTAAAATAATAATAATCAATATAAATATCAAGTCCAATTTATCCTGTATTAAATTTAGCCTAAAATAGGTGTTAAACAATTGATTACCAGCAATAATTTTAAATTTATATAATATAAACTAATTATGCGCAGGCACTTATTATTATTTATATTAAAAAAAACATCTTTTTTTGTAACTCATTTTATAGCTCTTCCGTTTAAAGAAATAAAATATTTAGTCATATACATGTTTAAATTTAGTCCGACATACGAGATGTATTTATGTTCCACTTGGAATGTAACGACTGAATTTGTAAATATTTCGTCTCTTACCCAGAAGAATCATTTTCCCCGAAGATTCTCATAAACCGGAGTAAAAAGGACGAAATCTCCCACAGATTCTTGTCGCCTTTCCGGTTACCAAAGCCCACATTAATTCATTAAGTATTGTAGCATCAAAATCTTGGTTTGGTTTTTGTTACACCAATATTCAAAGATTTTACACACTTGTACATTCCTATTTGATTATTGAAAACATTCTTCTCTACTTTACGAAAGAATTAGTATCAACAAAATTTCTAAATTTTAAAAGCCATGAAAGCAAAATACATCTTATCGGCAATTGCCCTACTATTCTTAGGGACATTTGTGAGTGCCGAAAATACAGAAACCCGCTTGGGAGACCTTACGGCTTCTGGTAGTGCAAAAACGTCTGCCTTAACAGCAGCAAGTAGCGTATCCGCAGAATCTGTCCGAAATGGCGGCTGGGACGATTGGGACGACGAAGATGAATTTCAATATTCCAGAAGACTAAGAAGATTCCAACGTAACGGAAACTCGGCAAGGGGAAATCATTCGTGGGGTTATTATGACCCGTACTTCACCTCCAACGTCTATTATACAATAGGCACTCCTATGTGGAGCAACTACTTTTACTATCAACCCGTAGTGCCGGTAGTGCAGGTAAATACGTCTTGGTGGTGGGCGTTCACAGTAAGTATGTTCTATACTCCCACCTATTTTAATTACGGATACTATAATCCTTATGGTGGTGGCTGGGGCAATGGTTGGTACGGAGGAGCAGGATACTACGGATACAATCATTGTGGCGGGTGGCACCCTCACGGTTATTGGAACGGATACAATCAGGGATTTAATAATGGTTATTGGAATGGATACAATCAAGGATATTGGGCAGGGTATAATCAAGGAATGTACAATAGCGGATATGGAAATGGGTACAATGACGACTGGTGGTACTGGCGAAAACAAGACCAAACCAACCCCAGACAAGACATTGGCGTTCATACTGTAAATAATTCCGGAAATAGTATTCCAAGACAAAACCAGAACAGCAATAATAATATAGGAGTAAATCCCAAACCGAGTGCTACACAGATTGGTGATAATCCGCGAAATAATCCTACCTCTGTAATAACTACACCAAGACCCAAATGGGATTCGCAGGCAGAATATCAAGGCGGGGCAGTCAAAGGAAACCCATCAGAGCCGCGTCATATAGAGACAGAACCCAGACCACGAACCAGTTGGAGTACCGAACCCAGAACATCAGAAATAAATCCAACTATATCTAACCCTAAAGGCAATATGAACGGTAGCGGAAATCTTGATAATGTACCCCGCAATAATAATCAGGGGAATTTCAACACCGAGCCGGTAAGACCCCGTCAGGAAAATTTTGATACACCGAGGAATAATCAGTATCAAAGTGAACCAAGACCCCGACAAAATGAATCCTGGAATGCACCTACTCCAAGGAGTAATTCATACCAGACTGAACCTGTAAAACCAAGACAAATAGAATCTCAACCAAGAAGTAATTATGAAAACTCTGGTGGTTTTAACTCAAATGGTAATCAAGGCTACGGCAGGCCATCAAACCAATCCGGATTTGAACAGAGCCGTCCCCGGAACAACCAACCCGGGACAGGGGCAGCGCAAAACGGACAACTCTACCCCTCCCACTCCGGTCAGCAACCGGTAGTAAAGCCCAGAACGGAGCCAAACGCTTCCGGTTACTCTCCCAGACCCCAAAGTCAGAGCAGACCAGAGCCAAGAGCTTCTCAGCCGGCACCCCGTTCATCCTCTCCAGCTCCTTCCGGAGGCAGACCCTCCTCCGGAAATACACCCGGCAAAAGAGGGGGATTATCTTACGATGAAGCTACTCACTCCGTATGGATGGTGGTTCCTTAAAGAGGCGTGTTGAATAAGTAACGTAGCGCGAAACCGCTATAAAATAGATAAGCGAATGACTTTTAATAGTTGTTCGCTTTTTTATGCTTTTATATTGAGGGGCGACCTAAGCGTTTGCGCCCATAGAAAAAGGCTGATTGCAAAAGCCGGCATCAAATAATAGGGGAACACAATGGGATTCAAAAAGAAAAAAAGTGTAAAATATATCTTCAACGTCCCCAATAAATAATGTCTATAATTTAGACTCTTTCCATAATAATGA
The DNA here is from genome assembly GCA_963169475.1 of Bacteroidota bacterium. Classification (GTDB taxonomy): domain Bacteria; phylum Bacteroidota; class Bacteroidia; order J057; family J057; genus JAAFHL01. The sequence continues at coordinate 10,645 of CAUJFT010000121.1, forward strand.
TAATAAACCGCAGCAAGCCCGGAGAATAGCAATAGAATAACCATCTGCACTTTCTGCATAAGTGATATTTTTTCCATAGTAGTTGGTGCTACTATATCCAAACAAAACCAACGATTAAGGCTTATCCCATTGAATACATAAGTAGCACTATTAGGGTTACTAATCGCTCTATCCCAAGCCGCTTCGGTAGCAATCTTCCACTGCTTCAAACCTGAAAACAAAATTTCCGGGTACTGAATGACAAAGGGAATAATATACAGTCCCAGTATCCCCCCAATAACCCACAGAAAAAGCTTAAGAGATTGCGCCCGAGTATGATTTTGGTAATAGAAAAAACCCGCGAGCGGCAGCCAGAAAAGAATATTATACCGGGACAACAAACAAGCAATAAGCGAAACAATAATCAATACAAGATTGTCATAATAAATCCCCATGACAAGCAAAAGGTAATACGCTACTACCAATGCTTCGGAGGTAGAAGAAAGAGAAAATTCATTATCATAAAAATAATAACTCCAAATCACGGTAGACATTATACAAATTCCTATTAGCTTTGGGAGCGGAGGTAAAGGCTTAGAGGCATAGAAATAGCCAAATACCCCGGTAGAGATGGCAAACACAAAATAGGCTACCCAACGAATATCTATACCTGCGAATACTGCTGGTAAAAGAGGAATCCAAAAAGCCGGAAGATAAGGGGGATATACGTCATAAGTTTCAAAACGCACAATTCTGTAGGGGTGGATTCCCTCCAAAAATCGCCTTGCTTGCGCCTCCATAACCGGTAACACATCTGAATTAAAATCCATCGGGTATATAGCGAACAACTTCCGCAATTCCTCATAGGATACGGCTACGCTCATAAAACCAACCACTGTCCATAGGATTAATTTGGCAGGTGAAAAGCTACGGGAAAGAGAGGTAGAAGAGGCTTCCTCACGAGATTGTGAGGAAGTATATACATACATTACTGCTATACTAATACCTACAAATGCTAATAAAAACGCGCTAAGTTCATTTCCAAGTCCCCATTTTCGGCGATACCAGAAAACAAACTGCTCTCCAATTACAAGGATAAACAATACAAATACTAAAGTAGAGTAGGAATATTTTTTAGAGAGCATTACGGAGTGTCTGGTGCTTATGTTTATAAAAAACACACACTTAAGGCAAAAATACAAAAACGGGGAAGATGCACTTTTTAACGCCCACCTTCCCCGATAGTTTTATAAGTCAAACTAATTGTTGGTCAAAAAAAGGCTTTCAGCGTTACATTTCTTGTACAACCCTCATTCCTATTATTATTGTCCAAGATATGTTTTAAGTCCTTTACTTCTAGAAGTATGTCTTAGCCTGCGAATAGCCTTTTCCTTTATCTGCCTTACTCTTTCGCGGGTAAGGTCAAACCGTTCCCCTATTTCTTCTAAAGTAAAAGCATGTTCAGTATTTATTCCAAAATACAAACGCACAACTTCCGCCTCTCTAAGTGTCAATGTATTAAGGGCTCTATCTACATCTCTGCTAAGACTTTCATCTATAAGAATAGAATCAGGGTCTCTTTCTGACTCATTTCGAAGCACTTCTAACAGGCTATTTTCTTCTCCTTGAATAAATGGTGCGTCAATAGAAGTATGTCTTCCGGAAATTTTAAGCGTCTCTGCAATTTCTTCTTCTGTCATTCCCTCTATTGCTTCGGCTATCTCTTCGGGAGAGGGTTCTCTTTCAAACTTTTGTTCCAAACTTGAAAAAGCCTTACCGATTTTGTTCAAAGCTCCTACGCGATTAAGCGGAAGCCTCACAATACGGGATTGTTCTGCCAGAGCCTGAAGAATACTTTGCCGAATCCACCAAACCGCATACGAGATAAACTTAAAGCCTCTTGTTTCATCAAAACGGCGGGCAGCTTTAATTAACCCTAAGTTCCCTTCATTGATGAGATCTCCAAGCGTAAGTCCCTGATTTTGATACTGCTTTGCCACGGATACTACAAACCGCAGATTGGCTTTGGTTAGTCTTTCCAAGGCAACTTGGTCGCCCTGCCGGATTCTTCTTGCCAACTCTACCTCTTCATCCGGAGTAAGCAACTCTACCTTACCAATTTCTTGTAAGTATTTGTCTAGTGATTGGGATTCACGATTAGTAATTTGCTTACTGATTTTTAGCTGTCTCATGTAGTATTATTAAAACTAAAAAATTAATTGGAGAAAACACATTCAGCCTGATTCAAACAAGGAATGTATATGAAATTTGAGGTCTAACTTAAATGTACAAAGAATTGTTTAAAAAAAAATAAATAAAGGGACTACGACAAATCCCTTTATTTAGAAGTTTCACGACTAAACTACAATTTATCCGAAAATTGAACCTAATCTTTTGGATATATAGAGATTGGAGGGGCGAATGCTTACCACCGGAATTTTAGCACGGTTCACGATATGCTCTGCGGTAGAACCCACAAAATATTCTTTAATACTTTTTTCCTGCTGGGTCATAATACAGATGAAATCAGCCTCACATTCTTCTGCATATTTAAGCACTGCATTTCCTATATCTTCGGAGGTCTCTAACAAGGCTTTCTCAACAGAAATCCCTTGATTCTGAATATAGTTTACTACATGCTCTAGCTGTTTTGTCATTATCGCTACATCATCACCACTATTAGCCACAGAGGCTACATGTATAGTAGCATTAAACTTTTGGGCAAGTTCAAGTGCTTTTGAAAGTTTCTCCTTCGTTTCCTTTGTTACATCTAAGGGCAGGAGAATTTTATTTACAATGCCATCAGGCATAGGCTCCCTTACAGTAACTATAGGACAAGAAGCCGACCGAATTACTCGAGAGGCATTGCTTCCGATAAAAAACTCTTCAAACCCGGAGGCACCGTGCGTTCCCATTATGATAGTAATAGGGTCAATCTCTAATGCTGCTTCGATAATTTTTTTAAACGGCTTTCCTACCTTAACCAGAGAAGATACTTGAACATTTTGCGCAAGATTAAGCAAAGCCACCTTGTCATTTACAGTTTTTCTTGCAATCATTACTTCCGGCTCTTCCTCATAATCAAATCGAAGCGTAGGCGGCTCTACGACATATAAGATAACAATTTCTGCATCGTAGGCTTTTGCAAATGCTTCACAAGTACCCCACGCATTCATAGAGGATTCCGAAAAATCAGAGGGAAATAAAATTTTTTGTTTGTTTGTTTGCATAAAAAATACGGAAAATGATAAAAAATAGATAGTTATGATAACCTCCGCAAAACTACGATAAATTTAAATTACGTACAAACATTTACCACAAAAAAACTTAAAACCTACAAAAAGCTGCTACGAATAACAATCTTGACGTTTTTTTAAAAAAAAATGATTTTTATTTTGTCATAATAAAAAAAGGGCGTACATTTGCACCACATTTTATACGGAGGGTGTAGTTCAGTAGGTTAGAATGTCAGTTTGTGGCACTGAAGGTCGTGGGTTCGAATCCCATCACTCTCCCACTGTTTCAAGCGTTTCAAAACATTTGGGTTGAAACGCTTTTTTATTGGTGAGTAATATGAAGGTCTTAGTTACAGGAGGCACAGGTTTTTTAGGAGAATACCTCGTGAGGGAGCTACTCTCTCACCATTATGAGGTAATTCTTTTGGTAAGGAATCCAGAAACGAATCCGTTTTGCAATCATCAAAATGTTGTCTCTTTGGAGGGAGACATTCTTGATATTATGGCACTTGAATTAGCAGTACAAGAAGCCGATTACGTAATTCATGCTGCTGCGATGGTAAGTTTTCAGGCTTCGTCTTATGCTAAGATGAATCAAATCAACGTAGAAGGAACAGCAAACCTCGTTAATGTCTGTTTAGAAGGTGGAGTAAAAAAATTAATATTTATAAGCTCAATAGCAGCATTAGGGCGTACCGTAGGGCAGGAGCAAATCACGGAAAACACAAAGTGGGTTAATTCTCCCCTTAACTCTCGCTACGCAAACTCCAAACGCAAAGCCGAATTAGAGGTATTCAGAGGTAAAGAGGAGGGGCTTGAGGTAGCCATCTTGTGTCCGGGTGTCATTCTGGGTGCTGGTGATTGGGACAGAAGCTCCGGAAAGATTTTTAAAATCATTCATCAAGGGTTATTATTTTACAATCGGGGAATCAATGGATATGTAGGGGCGCCAGACGTAGCAAAAGCGGCACGGCTTATGATAGAATCCCCAATAAAGAACGGGGAGCGTTTTATCCTTGTCGCCGATAGCCTAAGCCAGAAAACGCTTTTTACCTTGATTGCCAATAGTATGAAAAAAAAGCCCCCTCGCTGGGAGCTACCTCCTTTCTTGGCATATATCGCCGGATTTGCATTTGAAATGTGGGGAAAAATTACAGGAAAAAACCCCTTGATTTCACGCGAAACGGTGCGAACCTCCTTACATCAGCATTATTATGACGGAAGTAAAATAGTTAGAGAATTGGACTTCCAATACACACCCTTAGCGCAAGTCATAGAGGAAGCCGGAGCAGACTATCTGGTCAAGCAACAAAAGCTACTAACCTAACTCTACCTAAAAGTTATTTTTTCGGGGAGTAACATAGTTAAGGGGTTTCACTTTGTGCAATTTTAGAACCGGCATCGTCCCACGATATTTTTACGCGTTTCTTCTCTGTATTATCCCAATTTGAAAGCCTAAAAACTAACATCTTACCTTCTCTTAACCAATCTAAACTATACACATAAAATCCTTTATAATTCTTATCTCCTATCTGACAATAGGGAGTATAAGTATTGCCTTGATATACTGCAAGTATTGTCTTGGTACTCCCATTCTCAATTCTTATTATAGAAATAATCTCTTCGTAACAATTTTTACAACTCCCCCACCCGTTAGGATTGTACGCGGTTTTATTTTTGAGAATCAAGCCCGCAGAGCCGTCCGGAAAAGAGAACGTATGGCTATAAAGCGATTCCCGCTTATTTTTATTAGCCTTCATAATTTCCGACTCAAATACTTGTCCATTGATTATAAAATATTCACTAGTTTTGGCATTGGTATTCACGCCCTCTGTATCTACACTTAATTTCTTAACGTTATTTTTGGCAAGGTCTTCATAGGAGGCATAGCGGATAGGGAGTTTTGAAAATTTAATTTCGAGTAGAGACTTGCTCATATTCTGCTCGCCAAAAGCAATCATATCCGTTTCCACGCTTGTAGCAATCCAGCCGGTATCTGTAAAGGCATATACGGGACGGAAGTCTAATTTATTAAAGACGGCATCGGGTACTTCGGAGATATTCGTTCTTAACGCCCTTTTAAAACGGATATTATTAAAAGTAACAGGGACTCCCTTCGCTCTATATTGAGAGGTCGAAAGAATGGTAGTCGCTTTGCCTTGCCCGTCTTTATCAATGATGTCCACCATAAATCGAATTTCTTCCATTTTGGGTAGTTGAACAAATCCCAGTGCCTTTACAGAAAATTGCGCACTAATGGTATAGCCATAGTTTGTTTTATCTACGACATATCTCACTCCTTCGAGGAGGTCTCCTATCTGGTAGCCCCACATTTTTTCCAGAATTTGGAAGTTGTTTTTATTGAGCAAAATGGGGCTTCTTTTATCGGGATAAAGTCCAAAGACCACTATTCCGTAGTCCACGGTACATTCTTTTATATTTTCGGGGTAAGGGACAGTGAGTTTTTTAGCCTTTACGTCTTTAGCAGTAGGGTAATCGTATTCGGAAAGGAAAGAACCCATTTTGAGGCTTGGAGCATACTCCGAATACACACTGAAAAAACGGGGTAAGCGGGTCTTTTCGTAGGGGTTAGATTGCCCCGAACTATATATATATTTGGGGTGAAAATTATACTCAAAATCTCTGGGAAAGGCAGAAGCGGGTAAGGCAAACGAAACTTCTACATGGTCTGTTTCAAGATTATCCGGCTTATTTTCAATGATGTCATCTTTTACATCTATCGTAACCGAAAGATATTCTCCATCGCAAAATAGCTTTACAGAAGCCTTTGCGTCCCATTTATTCCTGATGTTCTCTTTTCCCGAAACCACAAAAAGGCTGTCTTCATAAAAGTCAGGCTTTTGGGCTTTTGCTGCGCTTGGCAAAAGTAAATATGCAGAAAAGACAAGAATTACCGCACGCATATTTTGTGATTCATTTATATTGAAAGGCAAAAACATGTTTTTTATCTCAGCCTACAACCAACGTTTAATAGTTAAGCCTAAACACAATAACAACTTGAACGGAAAAAGTAGGATTATGGTTTGAAGTATTATCTATTTTTTTTTGCGAAATACAAGAAAAATTGGTAATGTTTTTAATTAGGATTTAGAAAAAGTGGCAATATTGCATTCTCAAAACAATATCATATATAGCGACAATCTGTTGTATATAATGAAGTTTTTCCTCTTCGTTTATAGTAAATTCTTTCGTGGAGAGGATTTACTTTCCTTAACATCACCCACAACTACTAAAATTCATCTTCTATGGGTAAGCGGATTTCGACTTGGGTGCCGCATACGTTTCCGGCTGCATCTGTAAGGTCTTTGGTCGTGGACCCGGTAGGCATATTTTTTTCCTTTGCTAAAAAAGCCAATCGTTCTTGCGTAATTTTTAGTCCATGGGAAAGGTGCTTTTCGCGGTTCTGATTAATTTCTTCGGATTTTTTTCTCCCCACTCCATTATCTGTAACGATACAATACAAAAGACCCTCTGCCGCGCTAAACAAGACCGTAAGCAGTCCGTCCTTTCCGGATTTATGTCTTAATCCGTGCCAGATTGCATTTTCTACATAAGGCTGAATAATCATTCCGGGTATGAGTATTTCTTTGGATTTTATACTTTTATCCAAAACAACTTCTGTTCGAAACCCTTCACTAAACCGCATCGCTTCAAATTTAAGGTACAATTGAAGCATTTCTATTTCTTTGCTAAGCGGAATGCAGGCATATTGGGAATTGTCCAATAACATACGCATTAATCTGGCAAAATCCGCAAGGTACTCACTCGCAATATCCCCTTCGTTTTTTTGAATGTAGTGATTGATAGCATTAAGACCGTTGAACAAAAAATGAGGGTTCATACGACTACGTAACAACTTTACCTGCATTTCGGATATTTCTTTGTGATATTGCGTTTTAAGTGCTTCCTCTTTCTTTATCTTAGCAATACGATTCCAATAGATTGCATATACTATTCCTAAAAACAAAGCAATTATAAGGAATAAAAACCAATACGTTTTCCAGAAAGGAGGATAGACAATGATTTGTATTTTTTGTTGTGATTCTCCCCATGTTCCGTCATTGTTGCGGGATTTAATCATAAACCAATACTTTCCTCCACTCAAATTACTAAAAGAAACAGATTGTTTGTTATAGGCAGGATACCATTTTGAATCAAAATTTTTCAAGAGAGTGGCATATTCGTGATGAGAAGGCTGAAAATTGAGCTGGGCGTATTCTATTTCTAAGAAATTCTGAAGGTAGGTCAGAGACACAGAAATGCTGTCCTGATTATGAATAGGGATTTCTTTATCCATAATCCGAAGACTTGTAATGACAATGGGGGCATTAGGCGTTTCTATAGTAAGGCTATCCGGATAAAAATGTACCACACCGTTAAGTGTTCCCACATAAAGTTTATTTTTTGAGAAGAGTAAGCCTGTAGTTTGGGAATAGGGAAATCCATTTTCTGGGTTAAACCAATACCTTTTGAAAGTCAGGGTGTCATTCTGTGATTGTTTTTTCTCTTTTATTAACAGGCAAAGCCCCCTATCCGTAGCTATCCAATAGTTTTCTTTTCTGTGAGATTGAACACTAAGTACATTATCATCAGGCAACAAATTAGTACGGTTCAATTGGGTAACCTTTCCGGTTTGGCGATTTAGAATGTATAAGCCTTCAAGATAAGTTCCCATCTCTAAATTTCCTTGCTCATCTTCAAAAAAAGAGATTACAGAGTAATTAATGTTTCCAATTTTTGAATTATCAAAGCGCTGATTTTCATAGTTAAACCGAAAAGCACCTATCCAAGTACCGGCATAAAGGTTGCCGCTTCTATCTTCAAAAAAAGTATTAATATGAGTATCCGGAATGTCATCGCTTGTGAGGGTTTTAATTGTCTTAGCGTCTTTATGGAAGACAAAAAGGCTTTTGGGGTCATCTCCTCCCATCCAGAGGTTTCCTTTCGAATCTTCAAACAAAGCAGTAATTTTAACCGGCTTTTTATTTTCTTCGGGAGTAAAGACGGGAGAGTATTTTCCATTTTCAGGCTGAAAATAAAATAATCCGTTTTCTGCTGCCAATATGATTTTACGATTTTGTAACAAGAGGAGTGTAAATGCTGGTAGGTCAGGGTGAGGGAGTGGAAAATTTCTAATTGTTTTCTTTTCTTCATGATATAAGGATAGTCCTTTTTCTGTCAGAAATAAAATCTCGTCCGCTGATATTTTAATCATCTTTTTTATGTTATTGTCCCCCGTTCGTGGAAATAGCGGACTGTCTGTACTAATGATTTCAAAATTACAAGCCTCCGGATTAAAATAACTTAAGCCTGATTTATGCGTTCCCACCCATATTTTTCCGGAAACATCTTGAAAAATATCTAATACCTCATCTCCAGAAAGGGTTTGGCTATTGTAAAGGTTATGTTTATATATGTGAAAACTTCCGGTAGCCGCTTCCATTAGCGCAATACCCCCGCCATAGGTGGCTATCCAAAGCCGCTGTTGGTTATCGCGCAGAATACCAGTAATATTATTTACGGGGATAGAAGTAGCCGTTTTTCCCTTGCATGTATAATGATTTATTTTTTTACCCCGATAATCAAATAAATATAATCCATTACTACTACACACCCAAAGAGATGAACTTTGGGGTTCACAGAGTACTTCGGATATATCTAACCCCTTCAGCTCCGGAGAAAGCCAAGGTGAAATCGAAAGCGAGCGGAGGTTAAATAAATATACCCCATTAGAAAATGTGCCAAGCAGAAGCGTAGAGTCAGTAAAAGCTGAAACAAAACGGATATTGATGTTGCCCTCAAAGAGGGGGACTCTTCGGAGAATTTTTTTATTTTTCCCAATTTCGGTCAGGCTCTTACCGTCATCGCTAATCCAGATATTTCCATTTTTGGAGAACCCCAAGCCCTTACGAATATTATCTCCTCCAAACTTATAGTCTTTATGTGCGTGAAGAGAGTGGAATCGTATAGGAGTGCCGGAAGATTGTGCAAAACAAAACAAACCGGCTCTATCCGTCCCAATCCAAAGGTTCTGTTGATTATCGTTCTGAATAAAGGTAATCTCGGAGGCATTCAGTAGGCGAATATCAGGATTGTTTCTATCGCCATAAGGAATCACCCTGCTACCATCAAATCGATTCAACCCTTTTGCAGTACCCATCAAAATAAATCCGTCTTGGTCTTGGGCTATAGTATAAACCGTTTTATTACTCAATCCATTTTCAACTCCAACATGTTGAAATCTCAATAATGGGCTTTGCGCCAAAATATTTGAATTGTAAAAAAATCCATAACCCGTAACACAAAACAAGATGGTAATTATCCGTATTAAGCTCATACCCAATCAAAATTTTTGTTCCAATACAGGATTTTTGGGGATAGAGAGGGTAACGCGTGTACCGTTGCCTACATTTTCAAAACGAATGCTATCCTGATTGTGATAAATGTTCTCAATCCTGGTAATGATATTATTGAGGCCGGTTCCTTTACGGATTCTATCCTGGTCAATCCCAGGACCATTGTCGTAGATTTGAATAAGGAGTACGTCTTCCTCTAAATGTGCCTTAATGGAAATCAATCCTTTATTAACGATTTTGGCGATTCCGTGCTTAATGCAGTTTTCTATGATAGTCTGAATGACAAAAGCCGGGATCTCGACATCTTCGGCTTCTTTTTGAATGTCTATATTCGCTTCTAAGCGTTTTCCAAAACGAATTTGTTCTATTTGGAGATAGGTCTTGACTAAGCGCATTTCATCGGCAAAAGGCACAAAGTTTTTATCAGAGGTTTTGAGGGTATATCTAAAAATAAATGCTAATTTTTCAACGGCTTCTTCGGCCAGGTCGGGAGATTCGTGTATTAGTGCTGAAATAGTATTCAGGGTATTAAAAAGAAAGTGTGGGTTAATTTGAGAGCGCAATACTGTCAAATTCGCTTGGTACGTCTGCGCTAATAGTGCTTTTTCGCGCTGCACAAGATGAAGCACATTTAAGGTGAGGCGGATTTGTTGTATCAACTGCCCCACTACTTCCACGTCTGTTAGGTTATAGACTCCTCTTTTTTTCTTACCAATCATTAATAACCCAATATTTTCCTCATTTACAGAAATAGGGAATATCAATGTATGTTCTAACGCCATCACCTCATACGTTTGAGGAAGAAAATGAGGAGAGATTTCCTTGTTGGCTGCCCAAATTGTTTGATTTTCTTCCAAACTACTAAATACTTCTTGAGTAAAATCTTGATGAGAATGTTTGATACCAAAACCAAGGTCTCCTTCCCAAAAAATGGTTATGTTTTCGGTTTCAAGATAGGCTTTAAGATGATTGAGAGTGGCATTATATAGTTTTTCAGTAGCGGTGAATTGGGGAATCAGTGCCGAAAATGCCCGAATTTGTTCTTCTTTTTGTTGTTGAGAAAGGATAAAATATCGCCTTATTTTTGCCTCATTAGAAAGATAAATACCCCTAAGTGTCAAAACCAATATAATATCTACAACAATTTCCAAAATCTGCCGATATGGGTTTCCGGGCAAAAAATATCCAAATAATTGATTGGTCGCAAAGGAAACAATTAATACCGTAACAAACAAAATAAGGTACTGAATAGAACGGGTTAGGACTAAACTCACTTTTCCAAACTTCAAATGAACAGAGGCTACGCTTACTGCCGGTACAAATTGTACAAATCCAAAGATAAGTATCCATAATTCGGTGTCAGGAATGCTGATTGCAGACGGAAATAACAGATTTTTCCCCCAAAAAAAGAGATTCCACCCGGAAAGTAGTCCTAATCCCGTCCTTAAAATTTTTTCTCTGAATGAAATTTTTTCTTTAAAAACCAACCCCCAAAGGTTTGCGAATAGAATATGAAAGTAAATCCACAGAAAAGTTACGGATTCTATCCATTCGTGGTAGAACTTCAGTTTTTGTTCGATATAAATAATACGGAAAACACCCAAAGCATACAATAATAGTAGCCCAAAGCTAACGCCCATAATCCATAGACGATTCTCTTCGGACTCATATATCCAATATAGAATTGCGAAAACCCCACCCAATACAATATAAAGCAGAATAAATGCTTTTTCAAACTGAATATTAGTAGCATCGGTTTGTATAATCCACCAAAGGTAACGTAGTCCTTGGAGTCCAAAAAATAAAACGCCCATGATTTCCATGCCTCTTAGCAGACGATTCTCATTTTTCCTGCCCTGAATCAGGGGAAATAATATCAATACTATTAAAATAATCCCTGTTGTACCTAAGACGATACCCCACAACGTAATTTGCCAATATACACCGTTTTCATTGAAAGAGAAAGAAACTCTGTGGGCATTTACTACAAAAGGTTCATTGATTTCCGTCCTAAAAGTTTGCTTATTTTTTCTTTCTATCTGAAATATAAATATCTTTCCGGGGGGAGCGTTTTGGGTAATCGTATCTACTATGCCAGAACTATATATATCCGAATAATCTATTTTTTTTAGCCTATCCCCTGCTAAAATATATTCGGGAATCCGCGCCTCTATATATGCCTGCTGCTGATAACGAAGCAAAGGGTGAATTGCCTCCGCAACTACTCCATTTGGGGTATTCTTCCACACTACTCTATCACTTCCGGCAATTTCTGCCGAAAAAGGATAAAAACGGGTAAACTTCTGAATCCGCAGGCTACCCATGATACAACTCCCTCCAAGTACTAGTATCAGGAGGTAGAAATACACCCTGACAGCGCGCTTATATCGTTCTGAATATACCCGATTCATGCTGCGAATTTAAGTATAAATATCAGGAGTTTTGCAAAAAATCAGGCAAGAATATCCCTACTCACTCAATAGGGGACTCTCAATGAGTAATCAAAGGCTTATCCAATGACAAAAAACGCAATAATTGAGAAATAATACCCGAATTCTTAGATATTATCAAATCGGGTGATAGATTTTATTCCCCAAGAATATCATTATTTTTTTTGAAGCCATAGTACGCGCCGGAATAGTTTCGCCAAATCCCCCGCCTAAGAATATCATTATTTTTTTGAAGTCCTTGCTTTCTTGGCTCTTTGGGTGTATTTAGATTTTCTTTGTGCCATTCCGTCATAAATTAAATTGGCTTTTTCCGTATCTCCGAGCCTTATGTAGCAATCTGCCATTTCCCATTGAGCGTCCTCATATTTTTTATCATATACGGGAACCTTTGATAAAAAATCAATGGCTAATAAATGATTTCCATTTTTTTTGGCATCAAGCCCCTGCTGAAAAACGCTAAATGCTGAAGCATCTTGGTAGCCGCCTGGTGGGTTTCCCTTCTCCAGCTTATCACGTTCTATTTTTTCTTTCTTAATTTGGGCTTGTGTTATTTTCTCTTTATAGGGATTATCTTCTTCTGAAAGAAGCACTAAATCGTCTGCATTAGTGTCTGCTTTCCCTTGGCTTTCGCTACCACTTGCTTCGCCTATAGGAGCAGAAGTTGGTACTGGCTTAACCGGACTCGTAGGGCTTGCCGTAACAGAAGGAGCTTTTTTTTCATCAAGTGCTATCTCGGAATAAGTATTTTTTGTAGCGTCTTCTTTCTTTCCTGCTATATCCGAAGGCTGTATAGCCGGTTTAGGTGATGCAACTCCTTCTTTTTCGTCTTCTGTATCAGAAAACGCTTGCTTTGCCTCCTCTTCGGGGGCTTTTGCGTCTGCTGCTTGAACGCGGGGAGGCTCAACCTTCAAGAGTGGAGGCGCGCCTTTGTCATCTAATGCTTGTTTTTGCTGGGTTGAAGGACTATTATCTGCAACAATTTCCTGTGATTTTTCTGGATTAAAAGCCTCACCAGAGGTATTCTTTTCAGAGATTGGAGTTGTGTTTTCTTGTGTTTGTGCAAGAGGGGATTGGTGTTCCTTAGGCTTAGGGTCTGAAATCAAAAAGAATATCCCAATTCCAAAAAACAAAACTACAGCAGCTACAGCAGATAATTTTTGCCATAAAGAAAATATCTTACCGGGTGGCTTACTATATTTTTCAAGAATTTGTTTTTCTAAACCCGCGAACTCTACAGGCAATTTCCCCAAATTGGAGGTGTGTATCAAGCCCTCAACCGCATCTCCACAAAGGAGACACTCTGATATATGTATTTCTATTTTTCTGGTTTCCTCCGGGTTTGCCTTTCCTTCTATATACTGGACGAGGAGTCCCCTTGAAATACACGCTTCATTAGTAGTTATATTCTCCGGCTTAGGCATATTTTTGTAAACATTTTTTCAAATTTAATTTCCCGTTTTGTATGTGCGTTTTGACTTCTTTAAAACTTAACCCTGTTTCTAATTCGATATCCTTATAGCTTTTTTCTTTCAGATAAAATAAATCGATGCAAGATTTTTGTTCTGATTTTAGCAACTCTACACACTTTTCTAATCCGGTCAGCTTCTTTTCTTCTTGCTCTTTTTGCCCGGTTAACTCTATCCAAGCCACCTCTTCCAAAGCCTCATTACCGGTAAAGTCCTTGTATTCATAATGAATTTGCGCCTTCCGCAACTTCATCAAGCAATGATTTTGAGCTACCCGATAAATCCAACTTTTGAAATGCTGTATTTCGTGCTTTCTAATGTCAAGATGCAATTTCTCAAAAATTTCCATAACCGAATCCCTTGATTCTTCGGAGTTTTGTAGGTATTTCATACAAACTCCGTATATCAAATGATGATAACGTGTAAATAAAACCCCCAAGCACTCGGCTTCTCCTTGTGTTTGTATCCGGTCTATTAATTCCTTATCGGTATAATACGGTGTTTTCATGAAAAATTTTCATTTGGGGCAAAATTAAACAAAAAAAAAGAAATCGCCGCCCTATGGGTATTTTCTTTCTTGGTGTATCTAAGTTCTCTATAAAATTTGTATTTTTGTCGTAGGGTACTATCCTTCATTTTTATATATGGAAGAAAAAAAAATCTATGACTATATTATCGTTGGCTCTGGATTTGGGGGTAGCGTTTCGGCTATGCGTTTGTCCGAGAAGGGTTATCAATGTCTAATATTAGAGAAAGGGAAATCTTTTAAAACGGAAGATATGCCCCGTAGCGATTGGGATATTAAAAAATATATTTGGATGCCGGCTTTAAGGCTCTTTGGTATGATGAAACTGACATTTTTTAAGGAGGTTTTAGTTATCAGCGGAACAGGAGTGGGAGGAGGCAGTTTGATTTATGCCAATACGCACCTTGTTCCTCCCGATTCTTTTTTTGTAAATCCTATATGGAAGCACCTCAATAATTGGAAAACCGTTCTTATGCCTTTCTATGAAAAAGCAAAGTTTATGCTTGGAACAACCCCTTATCCGCGTTTAGAGGAGGAAGATGAGATTCTGAAGTCTATTGCGGAGGAAATGGGCAGAGGACACACTTTTCACGCGGTAAATGTAGGGGTCTATTATGGGGATACTCAAATAGGAAAGGACCCTTATTTTCAAGGGCTTGGTCCAGAAAGAAAGGGGTGTACAGATTGTGCAGGTTGCATGACGGGTTGTCGATTTAATGCTAAGAACACTTTGGATAAAAACTATCTTTATTTTGCCCAAAAAAACGGAGCAGAAATCATGCCGGAGACCCTCGTAACCCGGATAGAATATCACAAGGACATTTATCATATCCATACCCAAAAAAGCAGGGGTTCTTTTCTAAATAAAGGGAAAAAAGTATTTTATGCCAAAGGGCTTGTAGTTAGTGGGGGAGTGTTAGGGACGATGCGCCTTCTTCTTTCTCAAAAATATCACCACAAAACGCTACCTCTTTTGTCGGATACGCTTGGCACGAATGTTCGTACTAACTCCGAATCTATCACGGGTTTAGCCAGTTCAGATAGAAAAATTAATCATGGGGCAGCGATTAGTTCGGGCTTTAACCCCGATGATAACACCAAAGTGGAGATAGTAAAGTACAACGATGCTTCGGGCTTAATCTCAAAACTTGCTTCTTTTTCTACAGATGGGTATAAGCCTTTCGTCAGAGCCTTTCAATTAATCCGAAAAATTCTTTTTAATCCGATTCTTTTTTTAAAGATTCTTTTTAGGAAAAATTGGGGGAAAGATTCGATTATTCTACTCGTGATGCAGAATCTGGATAATGCCTTGAAGATGGAATGGAAGAAAAGTATTGGGGGCGGGCGGATTCGCTTCGCAAAAAGCGATAAATCTATTCCGGTTTATATCCCGTCAGGGCAGGAAGTTTTGTATAGGTTTGCACAGAAAGTAAATGCTGTTCCGCTGAATAGTGTTTCAGAATCCTTATTTAATCTTTCAACTACTGCTCATATACTTGGCGGTTGTCCGATGGGTGAAAGCGATGCCACAGGAGTTATAGACAAGTTTTTTCGGGTTTTTAACTATCCAAACTTGTATATCCTTGATGGGTCAGTGGTTCAGGGTAATCTCGGCGTAAACCCAAGCCTAACGATTACCGCTCTTAGCGAATATGCGATGTCAAACATTCCGGAGAAAGCAGGTAATACAATTATCTCGTTAGAAAAACAGTTAGAAGCGGTAAAAATATAAAAAACATTGCCCTTACGCCTTCGTCGGCAGAATATTAGCGAAGGCGTAAGGGCGTGCCTAAGCGTTAGGAATTATATTCCAGAAAGACCTTTTCTATGATATTACAGCAATCAAGCATCTGGGCTTTTGTCATCACAAGCGGCGGAGCAAAACGGATAATGTTCCCGTGAGTGGGTTTGGCAAGGAGTCCATTTTCGGCAAACTGCATACAGAGATTCCAAGCCATACTTCCCTCTTCTGAATCATTGACCACGACAGCGTTAAGTAATCCTCTACCCCTAACATGAACAATCAAATCGGGTCTTTTTTCCCGAACCTCAAGCATTCTATTCCTGAAAAGTTCGCCTAAGTTTATCGCGTTTTCGGCAAGGTTTTCCTCCTTAATTACTTCAAGTGCAGCAACTGCAACCGCGCAAGAGAGCGGGTTTCCACCGTAAGTAGAGCCATGTTGTCCAGGTTTAATCACAAGCATCACCTCATCATCTGCAAGCACCGCAGAAACTGGTAGCACTCCGCCGGAAAGAGCTTTACCCAAGATAAGCACATCGGGCTTTACGTTTTCATAATCAGAAGCGAGGAGTTTTCCGGTTCGGGCGATTCCCGTTTGTACTTCATCTATCATTAGGAGTACATTATGTTTCTTACAAAGTGTCTCCACCGCTTTAAGATAACCATCGGGAGGCAATACTACCCCTGCTTCTCCTTGAATCGGCTCTAACCAGACAGCACAGACCTCTGGATTAACAAGCGCACGCTCCATAACCTCCAGATTCCCATATTCTATAATCTCGAACCCGGGCAAAAAGGGACCAAAGTTTGTGGTAGAAACGGGGTCTGTAGAGGCAGAAATAATACCAAGAGTTCGCCCATGAAAATTTCCTCCCACAGCAATTACCACCGCACGATTTGCAGGAATTCCTTTTTTCTCATAGCCCCATTTCCTTGCTAGTTTTAGGGCTGATTCATTAGCTTCTGCCCCCGAGTTCATCATCAAGACTTTATCGTACCCAAAATATTCAGCGATGTATTTTTCGGTTTCTCCCAATTTATTATTATAGAAGGCGCGTGAAGTAAGCGTTAAGGTTTGTGCTTGTGCGATGAGGGCACCAATAATTTTAGGGTGACAATGTCCCTGATTGACTGCGCTATAAGCAGACAAAAAATCATAATAGCGTTTTCCTTCCGGGTTAAAAAGAAATACGCCCTCTCCGCGCGAAAGCACAACCGGAATCGGGTGGTAATTATGACAACCATAGCGGTCTTCTAGTCTCATTGCTTCTTCGGAGCCAATTAAATTTGTAGTAACCATGATGCTAAATAAATTTTTCGCAAAGGTACGGAAATATCAAGTTAAAAGCAAAAAGTATGACATAGCCATTAGTGATTATTTTTTAATTATTAGCTTACAACTTTACTATTATCAGCTATTTATGATTTAATAGACTTTGTTGGTGAAAACGTCAATAAAGGGGGAAGCAGGGGTAGGTATGAGGTTTTGCTCGCGCTCAATAGGACAAGGAGGGATACAAGTATTCAGAGTATTTTTCTGGTTCTATTTCAGTTTCCGACTCTAAAACTATCTGCGTCTCGCCATGCAGGAAATTTGCTTCGATAGTCAGTTAATCCGGGCTTATGCAGCTCTACCTCAAAAACGCCTTCTTCTGCCTCCGAATCGTGGAAGAGATAATTTCCATTAGCCTCAATAACGGCAGAACTTCCGGTATAGCATATCCCGTTTCCGTCCTCTCCTACTCTATTTACGCCAATTACAATTGCCTGATTTTCAATTGCTCTTGCTAATAATAGACTATTCCAATGTGTTATCCGTTTTTGGGGCCAGTTTGCGGTATAAATAAGAATATCGTAGGCAGCCTCCCCCGCCTCCGAAAATTGATTACGACTCCATACCGGAAAGCGAAGGTCATAGCAAATCAAGGGTCTTATTTTCCAGCCTTTGATGCTAATATTTAGCAAAACTTCACCGGGACTGTAAACCTGGTTTTCTCCTGCTATCCGAAACAAATGCCGTTTATCGTAAAAAGCCTGAAATTTCAGTCCATTTGTAAAGATAAAACGGTTAAAGAATGCCCCGTTTTCTTCAATAATAAGGCTTCCGCATACAATACATTCATGTTTACGCGCAAACGTTTCCAACCAAAGGCAGGTTTCTCCTCCCATTTTTTCTGCCTTGGCTTCGGCACGCATGGTAAAACCGGTCGTGAACATCTCCGGTAAAATGATTAAATCAGGCTTTGTTGTTAATTGACGGCTTAGGGTTTCTATCTTTTTTCGGTTAGAATCCGGGTTTTCCCAATGTATATCTATTTGAAAAATAGCAACTTTCATTATTTTTAAACTATAATTTTATCCCAAACGAACAAAAAAAATCAAGGCAACTTAAAAAGAATTTATTTCATGGACAAAGGTAAAATAATATGTAGAGAAATCCAAATGTTGAAAGTAAAAGGAATGATTTCCGGTTTTTTACAAGGAAATAACAAATCTATAAACCTTATAGTTATGTATCATAAACCTTAAAACTTTTTCTGATGATATATCACATTACCTCAAAGTCTTTATGGGAATATGCACTAAATTATCATTTCTATAAACATCCCTCCTTAAAGACAGAGGGCTTTATTCATTGTTCTACATTGATACAACTTCCCACCACCTTAAAACGACACTTTTCGGGGACAAAAGAAGTAATCGTATTAGAAATTATAGAGAAAAAAGTGTCTGAAATCCTTAAATGGGAAGCGGCAACAGATGGAGAATTATTTCCCCATATTTATGGAAAAATCTCGGTAGGTGTGATTCAAAATCAGTTTATCTGGGCAGAAAATGCCGAAGGGGAATGGGAAAAAGTAGATTAACTTTTGCGGGCGATTAAAGCATACGTCAAAGGGAGTTTTGTTCCGAATCGTTGAAAAACAAACCGGCTTGGAGCTATTTCTATCATGTTTGGAAAGCACTCAAAGGGAGAATAAGGATATTCCCTAAATTGTTCAATTACCAACCCTTCCGATAGTAAAGCTGAAACGACCTCCGAAAGTCCATGATTAAAACCAATACTTTGGGTAGTAATTTCTGCATTTGTGTCGGTGTAGGTACCGTTCTCTGTTTCTACAATCGGATATGAATTAAAATAGTCATATTTCAATTCTGTAAAGTCGTTATCATAAATCCAGACGAAGGGGTGAAACTCTATAAAAATCAGTTTTCCTCCGGGTTTAAGCATACGTGCGATTACCGCAGCCCATTTCTGAATATCCGGAAGCCACCCGATAGTGCCATAAGTTGTAAACACATAGTCGAATGTTTTCTCTATCTTATCGGGGACAGAATAAACATCTGTCAAGACAAAGTCAGCACTTAATCCACAATTTGTAGCAAGGGAGCGAGCAAATCCAATCGCCTTTTCTGAAAAATCTATTCCGGTAACAAGTGCGCCTAAGCGCGAAAGGCTCAAAGTATCTAAGCCAAAATGGCATTGAAGATGTAATACAGTTTTTCCGTGAACTGCATTTAGAAATTCTATCTCTATTTCTTTGAGGCTGCTTTTTCCTGCAATAAACCCGGAAACATCATAAAATTCGGATTGAATATGTACATCTGTACGGGTTTCCCAGCAGGCTTTATTTATTTCGAGGTAGTTTGGATTAAAAATGGGCATATTTGTTTTTATGAAATGATTATTTTCGGGATAAATTTACGCAAAATTTGGTATTTTTGTAAAAAAAAAATTGAACGATGCGCATTCTATTTAGATATAGAAAAATGGAGATTGATTTTTGGTTAAAAAGGCTTTTTCTATTCGCCCTTTTTGGGGTATCAATCTTGTCTGTCTTTGCGCAAAGGGGAAAAGAAGACATTCCGGATTTGTCAATATTTTCTGGAGACAAAGCTGGTCTAATCCGCTTGTTAGATACTTTGTCAAAGATGGATTATCGTACAAGGATTAAATATACGCGTCAAATGCGCCCTTTGAGGGGAGATTATGAAGTTGTGTTTCAGAACAAGGAATTTGCAAACAAAATTTATCAATACCACAAAAAAGTATTCAACGGAGGGGGAGTGGTGATTCAACCCAATTTGAAAGGGCAATCCGAAATCCTATTGTGGCAGGCTTCTCGGGAGGAGCTTTCAAAATATATTCACGAAGCCGTTTACTTTCCCGGAGGCTACAGAGAGATAGCACAGGAGCTAAATCCGGAACTAATTTACTACCGCTTTAAGTACGTGAAACCGGGAAAAAACACGGGAAGTGCTTATGATATGCTGGTCTATGTATCTGGTACATGGCGATTTTTTCCGAGGCCTTGGTCTGCAATTATAAAGTAGTACAAGTAGCGAGGACTGTGAGAATATGCCTG
>CAUJFT010000122.1 GCA_963169475.1 Bacteroidota bacterium
TCGTTAATTTTGATAATCTGTCCACGGGAAATAATCCCGCTGCCACTTCTTACTTCTGGGATTTTGGGGTATCCGGAGCAACTTCTACGGCTTTTGAACCTTTTTATACTTACATGAATCCGGGCATCTATCAGGTAATGCTCATCATCACTGATACCACAAGCTGTAATCCTACTGACACGGCGTATAAATCTATTATTGTATTTGGTCCTCCCTTTGTAGATGCCGGACCTACACAGACGATGTGTCCGGGTGGTGTAGGAGTACAACTCACTTGTAACGCTGCACAAGGAGTGATTCATTGGAGTCCTGCGTCCTTTGTTTCTGATTCTACTTCCTTAACTCCGATTGTAACTCCTCCTTGCGGAACACTTTTTACCGTAGCAGTTACAGATACAAACGGGTGTGTCGCTACGGATACCGTTTCGGTGATTTGTAATAATTATATGGTGCTTAATGCCGGGAATGATAGTACGGTTTGTTCGGGACAAGCAATACAAACTCAGGCTATTTCGAACGGGGTAGGGCAGGTTATCTATAATTGGGTGCCGCCTACGGGGCTTTCAAATGCTAATGTCTCTAATCCTATCTATACTTTCCCAGGTACACAAACCTATCAAGTTACGGCGACTGACTCTATGGGGTGTTCGGCGAGTGATGATATAGTGCTTTCGATTTTTCAGCTAAATGTAAATCAAAATAGCGCGAGCGTTTGTCAAGGGGGAACGGTTAGCTTACAGTTAAATATCTCTAATGCACAGACGTATTCATGGAGCCCGGGTACTTATTTAAATAGTACCAATGTCTCAAATCCAACAGTAACAAATCCCCAACAAAGCGTTACTTATCAGGTGTTTGTAACAAGCCTCGAAGGTTGTCAGGATTCTTCTACCTATGAATTAACGGTTTTTCCGCTTCCTATTGCAGTAGCGGGTGCTGATTTAAGTGCTTGTGAAGGGATACTCCTTCAACTTGGTGGTAGTGGTGGCGGACAATACACATGGTCCCCCTCTATAGGATTATCGAATCCTTTTATAGCCAACCCGGAGGTAAACCTAAGCAGCTCCATGCAATATACTTTAACCGTAACCGATGGGAATAATTGCGTGGACACAGATACCTTAGCCGTTACAATTTTTCCGTTTCCGATTATTACTACGGGAAGCCCCTATGCTATTTGTGAAGGAGATTCGGTAGAAATTCAAGCATTGGGAGGGGTTTCTTATCAATGGGCGCCTTCTACTACGCTTTCCGCTTTTAATATTTCTAACCCTATCGCTTCTCCGCTTCAAGATGATCAATACTACGTTGTCGGAACGGATATCCATGGTTGTATAGGAGATGCAAGCGTTTTAGTAACGGTAAATCCTACTCCGATTACTGCTATCGTGGGTGAAACAGACCTGTGCTTGGGTAAGCCGGTTACGCTTAGTGCCTCCGGAGGGCTTACCTATTCATGGAGTAGCGGCGAAACTTCCCCGAATATCAGTTTTACTCCTACACAAGATTTTTGGATATATTGTCAGGCATTTAATGAGGATTGCCCGGGAATACCGGATTCTATGTATGTGCTGGTAAATACAGATTATCCGGAAGCAGAGTTTGTAGCTAACCCCGATACAGGCTGGGCTCCATTTCCGGTACAATTTACGAATCTATCCTTGAATGCAGCGCATTACCTCTGGGATTTTGGGTTAGGAAACGGAAAAAGAAGTACAGAAACTAACCCGTTAGTGATGTTTCCCTTTGCGGGGGAATTTACGGTAATGCTTGTCGCCTACACCGAAAGAGGCTGCTATGATACGATTTATCATAAAATATTGGCAGAAAATGTAATGCTTTTCGCTCCGAGCGCCTTTACTCCCAATGGAGACGGATTTGATGATAATTTCCTTGTCGGTTATTATGGTATCAAAAGCCTGCATATTGATATTTATAGCCGTTGGGGAACGCTGATTTATTCTTCTGAAGATAAAGACTTTAGATGGGACGGAAAATATAAGAATCAAGAATGCCCCGAAGGGGTCTATGTCTTTGTTGCTACCGGAATAGGGGAGAATAACCAAGAGTATATCCGAAAGGGAACGATTACTCTGATAAGGTAACAAACCTATTTTGTCAATGCGGGTTGTGAGTAGTTTTTAACTTTTTTGTCATCAACCAAGGATGGTTTTCAAAACAAGTATTATTTAGTTCATACTACTTGTCATTGGCTTACTATTTCCTACCACGCATTAACAAAAAAGGAAAAGTATTTGATATTTTATAGAGTAGAGACTTTTGTATCTTAATATTTTGTAGGTTTGTGAAATGTTCATATATTTTTTTATTTTAAGAAAATAAAATGAGTATAAATGGCATACTCAATGTGTCTTTTTGGTTTTTTAGATGCGGATTGTTTTTCGTTTACCTTTCAGAGTGAAGTTAGGTTTGACCGGAAAAATAGAAAACATTATGGTATAAGTATCAAGTCGAATTTGTCTTGTATTAAATTTAGCCTAAAATAAGCGTTAAACAATTGTTACCAGTAATAAATTCAAAATTATACAATATAAACTAATTATGCGCAGGCACTTATATCGTTCAATTCATTGATAATATGTCGTTTAATATTCATAAAGATACATTTATCATTTTAGAAAATGCAAGTGTACACACTTCAAAACTATTTCAAGAGCGTTTGAAATATTGGCAACAAAGGAGGCTTTATATTTTTTATCTGCCGCCTTATTCCCCACATTTGAATATTGCAGAAACACTCTGGCATATATTAAAAACCGATTGGCTAAGACCCCAAGATTATTTTGAAAATGATAGAATAGCTTATCTTACAAATCGTTGCCTTGCCAATATGGGTAACAATCTAACTATTCATTTCTCTAAATTTAATTATAAGCTAATTTTGAAAAACTACTTAAATGGTTACACCTAAAATTAATAACCCCGATTAATGACTACTTTTAGCCAAGTAGATGGTGGAAAAGGATAGTAAAAACTACTTAAAAACTTGACTACGAATAAGATTTTAGATAATTTAGGCGACTTTTACTTCTGCTATTTGACACATAATTTTCCGATTAGTAAGCGATTTTGGCAAGCAATGAAGAGTGTTATCGGTTTATTCAGAGAGAGAAACGGAAGAATTAGGTTAATAAATATGTACAATATTGCCTTACGTTTAGGCTTAAAGAGCGGATTACTGTGATAGTGTTTTTGAACATGTCTAATTAATATTAGTTATCTGAATATAACATTTCTTTGTACCTTTGTAAAAATTTGACACGTATGAAAAATCTCTTCTATCATTTGCTATTTCTTGCTTTTGTTGGACTACCTTGTTCCGGATTGTTTTCCCAACCCGGATATTTATTTACGGATATCGGCGGCTCATTTTCTTATTATCCTCTTTCAGATATGGGGAATTTCCGCCAATATACCCTTACCGCTTCCGGGACGCATACTGATGAATGGGCTTTTCTGGTAAACAATAACTTTGGTTCTTGTGCCGCTCCAAATTGTGCTGTGTGGAGGCACTATTCATCAGGAGGGGCATTGATTCCCTTTAATACCTCTATTCAACCCAATGGAGGAGCGAATTACGGAGCGTTATACAACGACAATACTACTCCCTTATTGAATGGAAGTGCGAGCTATATGCAGACAGTAACAAATGGAAATCGTTATACCTTTAACGTTGTTGAAAATGGGGCAGCAGACTCATGGTTTTCCATTCTTGAAACCCCCTATCTCCCCAATAACCTTACAGGAAGTCCTACTGTAAACCTTGGGGGAACCGTTACGATAACCGGATTACCTCCTACACTTAATCCCGGTGAGTACCTTTATTGTAGGTATTCGCTCAATGGATTCCTTACCTCCGGAATCGTTCCAGTAAATGTAACGGGAACTACCGGTACGGCACAAATACCTCCTCAATCTATAGGGGCAACCGTTACCTATTATTTTTATACCTCAAACAAAACTTCCGGAGTAATCAATGCCGATGTTTCTGCTAATGGTCAGCAGGCGCATGATTTATCTACCCTAAAAAGACTCAACAATGGTGGGATAAATTACACCTTTACCTTTGGCGGTCCGGTAATTATACTCTCTTCAACGGGGAGCAACCCCTCCGCTACCCCCTACGCAAATCTAAAAACCGCCTTTGATGAAATCAACCTTGCCACTACTCACACAGGAACTATACAAGTTTTCATCAACGGGAATACCACAGAAACGGCTTCCGCCGATTTGAACATTACCGCTTCTTACACCTCCTTGACAATTATTCCTGCCGGAGGAGCAGCGCGCTTAATAAGCGGTACGCTCAATGCCTCACTCGTGCGGCTCAACGGTGCGGACAATGTTACAATAGACGGATTAAATACCGGAGGAAATTCCCTCACTTTTGAAAATACTCAAAGTACTGGTACTGGCATTGCCACCTTAACCTTTCTTAATGACGCAAGTGGAAATACGCTCCAAAACTGTACCGTCAAAGGTTCTACGATTACCGCTACGCTTGGGGTGATTGTAATCAATAATGGAACCGGAACAACTGGAAATGATAATCTCCTCATTCAAGACAATATCATTACTGCTTCCGGTACCAATCTCCCTTATAACGGAATCTATGCAGGAGCCACTCCCGGTTTTGTAACGATAAACAATAATGTGAGCATATTAGATAATCATATTTATGACTACTATAACCCTAATGCAGAATGTGGTGGTATTTTATGCGCAGGAGGAAATGCTGATTGGATAATTTCGGGAAATCATTTCTATCAAACAAGTACAAGAACCGCCACCGCCTCTACTACTACCTTTACCGGAATAGACATTCAAAATAATACCTCTGATAATTTTTTAATTTCAGGGAACTATATTGGAGGGAGCGCGCCTTTTTGTGCAGGAATTCCTCTTACCCTAATAAACGGAGCAGGAGGCCCAGTCTTACGGGCTATTAAATGCAATAATGCAGTAGTGGTAGGAACAAGCATACAAGGGAATCATATTTCTAATTTCAATATTACTACTACCTCTACTTCTAATGCTCAATGTGGAATTTCTCTTGTAACAGGAAAGTTTTTTGTAGGAAATATAACTGGTAACACTATCAGCGATATTTCATTTTCCTATAATCCTACAGCGGCTACTACTGGCTACTTCTCCGGAATATTTTCAGGTACAGGAACCGGTGACAATATTGTAATCCAAAATAATCAAATCAAAAAAATTACTGTTAGTAGTGCTACCAATAGAATAGTAGATTTAAGAGGAATCAACCTCCAAACAGGAGTCTATAATGTCTCTAACAATAAGATAGGAGGAGGCCTCCCCCCAGAAGAACTGTTAAATACTACGACAGGAATCGTAAGCGGGCTTTATTCTACGCTTGTTAATCCTAATCCACAGCTAATCCAAGGAAATACTTTTCAAAGGCTTCGCTCCAATGCTGCTTCCGGAGGTCTGGTGTATGGAATGTTTCTCACTAGTAGCGGACCAACCTATTCGATTTTAAATGACACTATCAAGCATCTCTCTTCCGCTACTGGTCCCATTAATGGTATTAGCTTTTCGGTGAATACGTCAGCCTTACACCTCATTCAGGAAAATGTCATTGATAGTATCATTTCTTCTAACACCGGTATTGCTCATGTTGGAGTAAGAGTAAGTACAACAGGCGGCTCTTGTAATGTAAGGGATAACCAAATCAGCAATATATCGAATGTAGTCGGAAACGTAAATGGAATCACATTCGGGAGTACAACATTGGCGGTTACTGACACCATCTCTGGAAATATCATCTGGAATTTGTCAGGGCTCAATATCTATGGAGTCTATGTTTTTAATACGGGACCGGCTTATCAGTTACTCAATAACCAAATCAGTAACTTCATAGGCTCAACAGCTAATGGAATATATGTAACCTTATCAGCAGGAAATAGTCCCGTTACGATTCAAAATAATCAGATAGACTCCCTCGTTTGTAATGCTCCTGTAGTTGCCTTTCATTTAATAAGGGGAATTGAGCTTTCCGGTACGGGTGGCAATATTCAAGTATTGAATAATCAAGTTAGTCGCTTATTCGGGACAAATGGAAACCTTTTTGGA
>CAUJFT010000123.1 GCA_963169475.1 Bacteroidota bacterium
AGCAGTATCTTCAAGCGTAGAAATTTCTCCGGCAAGATGCGCAAAAGACTCTGTTCCCCACCGTGAGATGGTCGCGCGGCTCATCACCTCCGTAGGTCCTTCTACTTTATCCAATACACCCGAAAGTAAAATTTGAGGAATGAGGATAATAGGAATAAGGGTCATCACTTGTTCGTTCGTTTTTACTAATGCAGAGACAAGCAAGCCCATCATGGTGGCAGCAAAAGATAGGATAAACATTACGGCTACATTTCCGCCCCAATCTGGAAGCTCAAACCGGAAACTTATAATCGAAACAAATATTAACACCTGAATAATAGAAAAAAGGCTAAGAATCAATACTTTTGAGAAAACATAAGGAATAATCCTTACATTAAACATTCTTTCCCGCAGATAGATAGCAATTTCTCCCACGATTTCCCTACCTGCATTATTCGTACCGAACCAAATCGCCGAGACGGCCATCATAAATAATACTCCTATATTCAAGCTATCAAAAATAAGGCACATTAATCCTGCAATAATCGGGGCCTGCGCCAACATAAGTAGGGTGTTTGCGCGGTCATTGGTTTTTACGGTCAGGTATCTTCTGGAAAGCCAATAGGTTTGGCGGAGCATACTCTCCTTTTTTGCCTTATGCGCTAATTGTTTAGTAGGGCTATTTTGGGCAAGAAAGCGGCTCTCTAAAGCACTTTTCTCTTTACTCTGTCTCCATTTTTCGCTAAGTTGTTTTCCTTTGGCGGCAGAATCAATTTTTCCATAAATATTCTTGACCTCCTGAACCCCGAAATAGGTCTGAAAACTACGTACATCTCCGTAATAAGTCAAGTAGCCCCCCGTTGCCATAAAGATAATTTTATCCATGTGAAATAAATCATCAGGCTTATGGGTTACCATCACGATAGTGGTTCCGATTTCTCCATCTTTCCCTTTGGTCAAGGCTTTCAAACACAAAAGAAATTCATCTATCGTTTGGGGGTCAAGGGGAGAGGTGGGTTCATCTAAGAACAAAACGCTGGGTCTGGAAAGCAATTCAATGGCGATAGAAACCCGCTTGCGCTGCCCGCCGGATAGCTCTCTCACATATTTTGAGGTAATTCCTTCTACATGTTTATCCGTAATTCTAAGGCTTTCTAATACCTCATCTATTCTTGCTTGACGGTCCTCGTCCGTAGAGTCAGGAAGTTTAATTTTGGCAGCATACCACAAACTCTGGGTTACGGTCAGGTCTCTATGTACAATATCGTCTTGAGGAACAAATCCAATAAATTGCTTGAGGTAGTTAAAGTTATGTTGATTCAGTTCAAATCCCAAGATTTTCACCAATCCTTTGTCGGCATCGGAAGGGAAATTTCCATTAAGGGCATTCATCAATGTGGATTTTCCACAACCGGAGGGACCCATTAAGGCTATCATCTCGCCTTCGGGGATAGGTACCGTAATGCCCCTCAGGTTTAGAATTTCTTTCCCTCCTCTCACAGTGGTAACGAGGTCTTGCGCCAAAATTGCCGCTTTGGTCATAATCCGGGAAGCAAGAATATCTTCCTTTGGGGTTCCAAGCTGAAACTCATAGGGTCCAATACTTACCACATCTTCTAACCCAAACGCCACCGTTCGCTCTATTTGTTTTCCGTTCAGATAAGTGCCGTTTCGCGAATCTAAATCCGTAAGTGTATAGTTTCCATTTTCCTTCTGAATCCGTGCATGATAGCGTGAAACTGTAGGGTGTGTGAGCGGAATTGTATTATCCGAGCTTCTGCCTAATGTAATTTGGGAATGTTTGTCAAGATACTTTTTCAGGCTCATCACTCCATCTTCCGGCACCGAAATATGAGTAACGTCTTTTTCTTTAATGACGATTGGAGGCGAAACCGGCTGATTCATCGGAAGAGAGTTTTCCGTTTTTATAGTAAGCACAATATTGGCATTTGCCGTAATCAAAACAATATCCCCATCTTTTACTTCAACGGGTTTATTCGTATCAAGCCTTTGTGTATAAGTTCTCAAAAAAGTGCCGTTTGCACTTCCCATGTCTGTGATACTAATCTTTCCCTCTGAACTTACGGAGAGTAAGGCATGATTTCCGGATACAAAAGGGTTGTCTATTTCAATATCTGCTCCTTTTCCTTTTCGTCCTATTGATAAAGAACCTCCAATGGAAAGCATTCGACTAAATAAGACTTCGTTATCCTTTGATATTATAAGTGTGTGCATACGCTATTATTCAGAAATCTATGATTTTGATGAATTATAAAATCAATAATTTGTGCAAAAATAAAAATATTTTTAAGGATAACTACTTTCTCCAATTATAAAAATCACAATCTGATGAAATATTTATTGATTATTCCTTACACAAATCACAAGCACAAAACTCCTTCTTGAAGAGAGTTGTGCCAAAATATTAAAAGTATTACACAAAAAAAGTCAAACAAAGGTATTCCGTTTATGCAATAGGGGATACGCGCTATATCATTCAATCTGAACATTTAAATCGTCTTCTCCGTCCTTAGCGGGAGTGATGAGTGGGAAGCGAATCACCAAAACGCCGAGGTCTGCCTTAGCTTTAATTTCGTCTAACTTAATATTGGGGGGGAGGTCAAAATTACGGATAAAGCTCCCGTACTTTCTTTCTTTTTTCAGGGATTCTGCTATTTCTCCTTGATTTTCGGGTACTTTATTCCCTTTTATGCTTAGAATATTCTCGTGAATTTGGATTTGAATTTGATTTTTAGGGATACCCGAAAGTTCCATTTCAATTACAAAATGGGTTTTTGTTGTAAAAATATCAGTTTTTATAGGAATGTCTGCCGAGTCTTGATTCTGCTGAAAAGTATCTCCAAATAGCTTTCCTACTTGTTTGCCGAGTTCCTGAACGCCGCTCTTAATATCTTGTAATAAATCTTTTTCTTTATTTTCCATATTCTGACCATGTTTAATGTTTGTTTTTCTGAACGAAATAACTCAAATAAAGGAAAATAGTTCCTTCTTTCATTATATTCTCCCACTTATAACGGGATTACTGGTATTGAGTTTTTGTTTTTTGGTTGGTAATAGATAAAACTCTGTTTTGCTTGTGGGTAGATAAATATGGCAAAATATAGTACGTACTATTTTTTTAGCATAAATTTGTGTTTTTGTTGATTAAAAAAAATTTGCTGGTTTGCTTTTTTACAACCCATTGAGTTTACTTATTGCTTATTTTTAAAAAGTCTCTTAGAAAATTAACGCATGAAAAGAAAAATATCTAATCTTCTACTCACTCCCGGTCCCGTTCCTATCCCTGATGAGGTTTGGGACGCAATTATGCAACCGGTATTCTATCACCGAAATTCGGAGTTTGAGGTGGTAATGGAAGAATTATTTCAGGGGTTACAATATCTTTTTCTTACAGAAGGTTTGGTATTTGGAATGGCGGGTACGGGGACTACGGGCATGGAAGCATTGATATACAGTCTTTTTCATGGAGGGGAAAAGATTGCCGTAGCCAACTTAGGTAAATTTAGTAACCGTTGGAGAGACTTTGCCGGGGTTCACGGGATAGAGGCGGTCGGTACGGATACCCCTTGGGGCAAAACAGTAACCGTTCAAGAAATCGTTGAATTATTAGACAAGAATAAACCGGTTAAAGGGCTTATTCTCACCCATTGCGAAACGGCTACTGGAGTAATGACAGATATAGAGGCGATTGTAAGTGCAGTAAAAGATATTTTTCCAAATATTTTGGTAATTGTAGATGGGATTAGTAGTATCGGGGCGATGCCCTTTTATTTTGAAGGGTGGAGGATAGATGCGGCAGTAGTAGGGTCCCAAAAATCTTTAAGAAATCCCGCAGGTACTGTATATATAGCATTGAGCGATGCAGCACAACAATGCTTGAAGCCTGCAAATGCGGCAGATTGTATGAATTTGAGAAACTATGCGGAGAATATGAAAAAAAGGAGCTATCCCTATTCGCCTCCTTTGAATTTGTTTTTTGGGGTAAACGCGTCTCTTAAACTTATTCGGGCGCAAAGCCTTCCACTATTGTGGAATCAAACACACAGGAATGCGAACGTGTTCCGAAAAATGATTGTGGAGAGCGGGTGGGAGATATTCGGAGAAGCACAAGCCGATTCGCTTACCGTATTTACCTCATCTATACACGATGTGGAAAGGGTAAAGGCGGGGTTATACAAAAAGGGGATTACGATGTCCGGAGGGCAAGATTCTCTAAAAGGCAAAATCTTGAGAGCCGCACACTATAATCCCCTATCAATAAACATTTTAGAGCAGATAAAAACAATTATTTCAGAAGAAACCTACGTTTTAAAACGTACCTAACGCTTATTAATTTCTGTCAGCTTGTTTTCTTTGTTTTTCTTGCTCCCAGATTTTCAGTTGCGCTTCTTTGGAGAGAATATGCCCGTCAGGCTGTACATAAGGCTCTACCATCAGCAACCAGTGTTTGAATTTTTTATGCTCAAATGCATACAATCGTGCAGCTTCTTCTCGTTTCTGAAAAAGCCGGAACACAAAGCCGTGTTTCCTTTTTTCTTGGTCATGTTTTTTACCTAAAACCTCTTCTTCTTCTACTGGCGAATCCCTATTTTTCCAGAATAAATTAAACGCTTTTACGGCTTCAAAATAATTCACCTCCGGATTATCCATCATTTCAATCCATACGGGGTGCTTCATCATATACATCTCCGAATAAGTTCGCGGGCTTTGACCGAAAGCCGACAAGGTACCAAGCATAAACACGAGAAAAAAAACTTTGTAATACATTGGCAAAAAATGTAAAG
This sequence comes from Bacteroidota bacterium, assembly GCA_963169475.1. Lineage (GTDB taxonomy): Bacteria > Bacteroidota > Bacteroidia > J057 > J057 > JAAFHL01. Next base: position 4,785 of record CAUJFT010000123.1, read on the forward strand.
TATAATTATAAGACAAAAATAAAAGATTAAAAGTTTAGTCTAAGCCCTATATTCACCCCGATATTGCTAAATTGGCTCACTAAGCGAATTTCCTCTTTCGGTTTCTGAAAGCCCGGTGCGTTACGGTCATAATTTCCGCTTGCGTTCTGGAATACTTTGGGATTATACTCCATATTATTACTCTGGCTGTTCATTTCGTCCATATAGTGCGTTTCTTTTTCATAGACCGTTTTGGTATCTATACGGTCATTTCCGTTTTCAGTATAGTTCACAAGAGTGGTTTTGTCTGCTCTTACAGATAATGCTTGGTGAGCTACTTCTATAAATAATCCTATCTTCCGGATATTATACTGCATTCCTACTGCTGATTGGAAGCCCAAAGAGAGTTTTCCTTTTGTTTCAAGACGTTGTGCAATAAGGCTATCGTTTTTTAGGTAAAAAGGCGGTCCTTGCATAAGGGTCGGCACATCAAAATCTTGGGTTACATTGGTAACGGTTTTGCCTCCAACTGGAATCATTAACCCAAAACGAGCATATGGCATGATTTTTTTGTTCGCATCTCCATGTACTACAAGAGAGGGGACAACCCTTATCTGGCGGGTATTACGCTTCAGTCCGATATTTACATAGGATTTTATTTCGGGTTGGTTAGCATCTCCTGGGTCAAGCACAAGTTGAGCATTACCCTTAATATTTGCCCCCATGAGGTAGTGCGCACCAAACTCAAAATCTAAGTTCTCACTTAGTTTTATGCCTAATGCCCCCCCTAATTGTATGCCTGAACCTAAGGTCGTAATATTAGTCTTCTCTATACTTTTTGAAATAGTATCTGGAAGCAGGTGCCGAATTTGGGTAAAATCTCGAATAGAAGAGGCTTCCTTGGTTGTTGGAACTCCGTATCCAGTGTGAATTTTTATGTAAAACCGCCCTTGTGCTTTTGTTATGTGCATTCCGGCAAGTAATACTGCAATGATTAATATTCCTTTTTTCATTTCTTAACTATGATTTAATTTCATTTTAAAGTTTCTGAGGGCAAATGTAATTAAAATGTTTTTATCCTAAGTCAAAAATCTAAATTCATTCCTAATAGGATTATTTTTTCTTTGTTGATATGTTTGCCCTTACAAGGAATGGATTATACTGGGCGTGATGTTTTGCTATAATCTTTCAGGTTTTGTTAGCCAATCCGCTTAGCATAACGGGCAGGGATTACGTTAAATTTCTCTTCAAATTTTGTGTGTGCTTGTTATGATTTTTGTAATATTGCGGGGTAATTATTTTTTTTCTTTAAAATAGTATTTTTATCTTCAGGGTGCGAAATCGGAACCAACTATAATGACAGAAATCTTATGAAAAAATTATTGATAATGATTTTGTTTTTGCTAAGTGTGTGGACTATGTCAAGGTTAGAAGCTCAAACCAAGGAACTTCCTCGGTGGAGGGCAAGCCTAATGTTGGGGCAGTATTCCGCAAAAATCGGCGCACCCGTGTTTGTGCCTTTTCGTCCCGGATTACAAGGAAATATGGCTTATCAATGGAATAAAAATCCGCGCCACCAATTACGGGAGTCTTTTATTCTAACGGGTTTTCATCATCAATACTTACAGACTGCATTTCAGCTATATACAGAATTTCAGTACGAATGGCATTTTCTTGATAAATTCTGGCTCACGCCTCTCGCACTTGGAGGGGGATATGTAGCTTCTATATCAGATATGGAAACCTTTGTTTGGGTGAATAATCAGTATGTCTCCCAAAAAGGACTTTTTAGAAACAATTTTTTGGTTTCACTGGGTACCTCGTTTGGGTATCAGCCTATAAAGTATGCCCCGTTTCATCTTACAGCAGCATATCGCCTTCAAATTCAGGGAATTATTGTGCGCTCAACCGTCCCAATGATAGCCTATAGCAGTTTACAATTAGGGGCAGGGTTTTCTTTTGGTGGGAGAAATAAGACCGTAAGTCGAAATTAAATAAACCCAATTTTTATCATTACCATCTATTCAAATCATAAAGTTTATGAAAATATATCTAAGTATTCTTTTGGCAGCAGGCATTTTCTGTATCGGAGGATGCTCACAAATAAAAATAAATTCAACCAAACAATGCACTATTAGTCAGAACTTTACCTCTAACAGTAGCCACCCCAAAGGCAATAGGATAAAAGAGGTGATGAACCGGTACATAGCACGTGGAGTACCCGGCATGACAGTGCTAATCCACGATACTAATGGATTTTGGTTTGAAAGTGCGGGAATGGCAGACATTGAAAATAAAATTCCAATGCAGCCTTGTCATATCAATAAATTAGGAAGTATTACTAAGATGATGATGGGTTCTTTAATATGGACACTGGTACAAGAAGGCAAATTAGACATTAATGCCCCTTTAAAACAATATCTCCCTAACGTAGCAGCAAAAATTACTAATGGCAATGACATTACCTTAGCAATGCTATTAAATCATACTTCAGGCATACATGATATTGGAGGAGACCTTGGTTTTAATCTTGCCGTTGTCAATGACTTTACCAAATCATGGACGGAGGACGAAATTTTGAAATATATCGCCAATAAGCCTGCAACTAACCTTCCCGGAGAAGCCGTAAATTATTCTAATTCTAATACCTTACTAGAAGCGATGATTATTGAAAAGGTAACCGGTGAACAGCACGGAGAGTTATTAAAGGAAAGAGTTTTTTCGCCACTGGGTATGACTGATACTGAATATTATGATTACGATTCTCCTTTTCCGAAAGGTACGTTAGCACAAGGATATTTAGACTTTTACAATGACGGAAAAGGGATTCAGAATATCTCAAACCTGAACCCTGGTAGTGGAAACGGCTATACTGGCGTTTACTCTACGGTAACTGATTTATACAAATTTATGGATGCCTTGATGGTACAGAAAACAATCATTACACCAAATAATTTAGCCCTGATTTTAGGTTCTATGCGCATAGACGACGAACACACCTATCAAACAAGTATAGGAGGTATTCATTCCGATTTTATGAAGGAAGTCCCTGATTCCGTGAAGGTTTATGGACATGGGGGAGGAGATATTGGGTATAGTGCCAATCTGGACTACCTGCCTCACAACCAAACGGTTTTTGCAGCAAGTTATAACTACGGAACCAATCTCCCTACGGCATTGGGAGAGGAAATAAAGGAGCTAAGAAAAGAACTGATTAAGATTATTGCGGAATAAAATTAGTCGTTGCTTCTCTCAGCACACTTGAAATCCTATCTATATCAAGAAAAAAGAGGGCTAAACCCCCTTATTAATATGGTGTATATTTTGGCTTTCATATACCGCAAATCCTAATTAATCCAATTTAAGGACCGCATGGAAGGCACTTTGGGGAACTTCGACAGAACCAATCTGACGCATTTTCTTCTTTCCCGCTTTTTGTTTTTCTAAGAGTTTGCGTTTACGCGAAATATCCCCTCCATAGCACTTTGCGGTTACGTCTTTTCTTAGAGCTTTAATCGTTTCTCTAGCGATTACCTTAGTCCCGATAGCTGCCTGAATGGGGATTTCAAATTGTTGTCTGGGGATTAAATCTTTCAATTTTTCACAAATCCGTTTACCCCAATAGTAAGCCTTATCGCGATGGATAATCGTGCCTAAGGCATCTACAGATTTTGCGTTAAGGAGAATCTCTAATTTTACCAAATCCGATTCACGGAAGCCAATCAGTTCATAGTCAAAGGAGGCATACCCACGCGATACAGTTTTGAGCTTATCAAAAAAGTCAAAAACTACTTCTGCCAAAGGCATTTCAAATACAATCTCTACCCGCTCCGGTGTCAGATAAGACTGGCTGATAAATAATCCCCGTTTTTCGATACACAGCTCCATAATCCTACCAATATATTCGGACTTTGTAATGATTTGGGCTTTAATGAACGGCTCCTCCATATAGTCTAGCCGATTACCCTCCGGCATCTCCGAAGGTCCATTTACCTCAATCATCTCTCCGTTAGTAAGCTTGGCTTTAAATCCAACGCCGGGTACAGTAGTAATTACTGCCATATTAAACTCTCTATCAAGCCTTTCTTGTACAATCTCCATGTGGAGCATACCGAGAAATCCGGCACGGAAACCAAAGCCAAGTGCAGCCGAAGTTTCTGGAGCATATACTAGAGCTGCATCATTGAGGTGGAGCTTTTCTAAGGCATCTCTTAGCTCTTCAAACTCTTCTGAATCAACGGGGTATAAACCAGCATATACCATTGGCTTCACTTCTTGAAAACCTTGAATGGCTTCAGTAGCAGGGCGTTTAGCGAGGGTAATTGTATCTCCTACTTTCACATCTCTCAAACTCTTGATACCGGCTATCATGTATCCTACGCTACCGGTTTTTACGGTCTGTACGGGAACTTTCTTTAGTCTAAGGATTCCTATTTCATCTACTTCCCAATTGGTTTCGGTAGCCATCAGGCGAATTTCATCTTTTACACTGATTTCGCCATCTATTACTCTAAAATACACAATTACTCCTCTATATGGGTCAAAGATAGAGTCGAAAACAAGTGCTTTAAGGGGGGCTTCCGGGTTACCTTTCGGGGCAGGTATCTTGTCTATTACAGCGTCTAAAATGTCTTTGACTCCTATCCCTTCTTTTGCACTTGCTAAGATTACGTCTTCTCTATCGCACCCAATCATCTGCACAATTTCATCAGTAACTTCTTCGATTCTGGCACTTGGAAGGTCTATTTTATTTAAAACGGGGATAATTTCAAGGTCATGTCCTATGGCAAGATACAAATTAGAAATAGTTTGGGCTTCAATCCCTTGCGCTGCGTCCACAACTAACAATGCTCCTTCACAAGCCGCAATAGAGCGCGATACTTCGTAAGAAAAATCCACATGCCCGGGGGTATCAATCAAGTTAAGGATATACTCTTGCCCGTCTTTGAAGTAATTCATCTGGATAGCATGGCTTTTGATGGTAATACCTTTTTCTCTTTCTAAGTCCATACTATCTAAGACCTGCGCCATCATCTCGCGGTTTGTCAGGGTCTTTGTTTCCTCTAAAAGTCGGTCAGCAAGCGTGCTTTTTCCGTGGTCAATGTGTGCAATAATGCAAAAGTTCCGTATATGCTTCATATAAAGCGCGTATTCTTTAAGAATTGAGGGCGCAAATTTCGGAAATTTTCTGGATTATTTTATGGTCTTGACCGGTTTTTTTACAGAAATAGAGAATTGATTTGGGAAATTGAGTCGTGGTTCGTGGTTTTATCGGATACCAACAAAAAAACAAGGGGAAAATTTTTCACAGAGATACCCTCCCGAATGACAATAAAGGTTGCCAATCTTTTTCCTAAGAATATAAAAATGAGGCGTTAATCCCCAAATTATTTCTCCAACAAATAACGGGTGATAAAAATACCCTGCGGGTATTGCTCATTGGGACTTTGAGTAGCCGAGTTTACCGCAACGACCTTCCAACCCTCCGCTGTAAATTTATTCATGGTTTTGACTATCGATTGGTCATTGGAGGCGATGTTTTCCAAATTGATTCCCACCATGCTATAAAAATTCTTCATATCTGATTCCGTTTGTTTTCCGCTTTCGTCTGTGATTACCATTCTAGAACGCCCAAGCCCACCGGGTATAATCGACTCGATTGTTGTTATCTGCATAACCTTGGCTTGAGAAAAAACGGAAAACGTAGCCCCCGCTACAAAAAGAAACACAAGCAATACCTTTTTCATATACGTTTAGGGATTAATGATTAAAAAATATTTTTAGTAATTATTAAGCAACACAAAATAAAAGCAGTAACTTTATGCCAGAATAGAAGTTGTTATTCCTGAAATCTAAGCCGTCTTACTTTTAACAGAATAAAAGCCATTAAGGTTTGTTGATAGAGCTAGATTTAGGAAGAATAAAACTTTTATCCTAATAATATATCTCCTTTCATCGCAATTTTAACCCCTTTATTAAGTTTAGAATCATGCGTAAATTCTTCTATTGTGTATTGTTCTTGCCTATACTCCTATTGGGACTTTTGTCCTGCAATACGAATGTCCTTCGGGTAACACGCTTTACCCCAAGCGGAGAGATAGATAACCTTCAAACGTTTTCGATTACGTTCAATAAACCGGTGGTATCCAAAGACAAATTAGACCAATGGATAGACGCAAAGTATTTGTCCTTTGAGCCCTCCATTATAGGAAAATATAAATGGACCTCTCCTAATACGTTAGTGTTTTCGCCAGCTCAACCACTGAAAAGCGGACAAGACTATAAGGCGAGTTTTAATAAGTCCGAAATCGTTTTAGCCTCTGGGAACCCGGACATGAAGGCGCGTTTTAATACAATGTCTTTCAAAACTCCTGATTTTACGGTATCAAAAACGGATATTTTTTATACTCCTCTGAAAAATGAAGAGTTTAAACTTAGCGTTCAGTGTAACATATACTTTAACTATAAGGTGGACCCCGCAGCATTAAGGGGTCATCTTAAAATTATGCAAAACAAAAAAGAAGTTTCTCAATATACCTTAATAACCGACAAGCCTTCAGACGTTATTGCCATTGATTTTGGGAAGATTGCCCAAACTAAGGAGGAACAAAAGTTTGAAATTATCATCAAAAAGGGACTAAATTCTACCTTGAATAAAACCCCTCTCCAAGAGGATAGAGCTTTTTCACTCAACCTTCCGCCTATTCAAAGGCTAGCAATTACAGAGGCTGCTGCTACTATGGACGAGGATTACTATACTATTACGATAACCACTACCCAAGAAACAGACCCCGCCAAAGTCTCTAATTTTGTTACGGTTACTCCCCGTCTCAATGAGCAGTCTATCGAAGTAGATAATGAGCATATTTACATCAAGGGAAAATCTCCTATGCCTAATGAAGTAAAGCTAAGCATAGCCAAAGGATTACCGGGCTTGTACGGTGGAGTATTGGAAAATGCCTTTACAGAATATCTTACCGCAAAAGATGTTAAGCCCTTGCTTCGTTTTTCCGATAAAAAAGGAATGTACCTCATGCGAGGAGGAGAGGAAAATCTCAAATTTGAAACGGTGAATCTGAAAGAGGTGGAGGTAGTCGTAGAAGAGGTCTTTCAGAATAATATGCTTTTCTTTTTTAATAACAACTATAGCTATGACCGTTACCGCTATGATTATGACTACGGAGACGATGAGCCTGACGGATATAGTGTGGGAGATTACGGAAAGGAAATATATAAAGAAGAGATTCTATTTGCCGAAAATAAAAATACCTTTCAATATGCTACCATAAACCTTCATAAAGCAATTAATCAGCGTTTTAGGGGGATTTATGTCGTTTCGGTTCGTTCAGATGAGGAATATTATGTTAGCGATGCCAAAATCATCTCTTTCTCCGATATTGGATTAATAGCCAAAAAATCGGGAAATGATATGCTCGTTTTTGCAAACTCTATAAAAACAGCCCAAGCGATACCCAATGTAACTATTCAGGTAGTCTCTGCCAATAATCAAACCCTAAGCACGGTAACAACAGATGCGCAGGGAATTGCAAAAATAGAAAACCTCTACAAAGAGCCTATAGAGTATCAACCCCGCTTGTTATATGCTGCATTGGGTGATGATTTTAACTTTTTAGACTTAGAAACCGCAGAAGTTGGAACTTCGCGTTTTGACGTTGGCGGAAAGGCTTTGGCGGCTGACGACTTTGATGCCTTTTTATATTCAGACCGAAATATATATAGACCCGGAGAAACGGTGCATCTCTCCGGAATCGTGAGAGACCCGCTATTTCGTACCATGAAAGACCTTCCGGTTAATATCAAAATAAAAGCACCTACCGGAAAAATTTTTGCCGAATTTCAGAAAACCTTAAACGAACAAGGGTCTTTTGAATTGGATATAGAAACCCCCGACTTTGTCGGAACAGGATACTATTCTGCCGTACTTTCTACTGCTAATGATAAATATATTGCTTCCTACCGCTTTAATATTGAGACATTCGCCCCCGATAAAATCCGGACGATAATTGAGTGTGATAAAACCGCAGCTCCCGGTCAAGACCTTACTTATCGCATTTCGGCAGAGTACTTGTTTGGAGAACCCGCCAAAGGACACAAGTTTCAGACAGAGGTTGTAATGGAGCATGTACCCTTTCAATCCCGAAGTTTTAAACAATATAATTTCTCTAATACCTCTTACTTCAACACAAGTTTTGAAAGTACCCTAGAAGAAGGTACGCTCAACGAAAGTGGAAAAACCGAAGGCATCTATTCTGTCCCGAAGGATATTAAATCCGGGGGCTACGCAAGAGGAAACCTTTATGTGAGTGTAATGGACGTAACTGGGCGCATGGTGAACCGGAAGGAGACTTTTAATGTATATCCCAAAGATTATTTCATCGGAATCAAAACAAAAGGGTATTATTTTGGAACAAATAAAGACATCTTATTTCAGGCTGTTGCCGTTTCTTCCGAGGATAAATACCTGAAAAATTTTAAAATTAACGTAAAGGTAGTAAAATTTGAGTGGCAGACTGTCCTTAGAAAATCGGAGGAGAATGGAAGTTTCCGGTATGTTTCGGAACAGAAGATGGTAGATATTTCAGCCCAAACACTTATGATTTCAGATGCTCCGCGTGATATTAGTGTAAATGTAAAAGAAGCCGGACGTTATCAGTTAAGGGTTTCTAAAGAGGGAGAAGAAGATTATGTGTATCAGGATTTCTATGCTTTTAGTTATGGCAATGCTTCTGCTTCTTCTTTTGAAATTGATAAAGAAGGGCAGATTGATATTGTATTAGATAAAGAAAAATATCAACCCGGAGAAATCGCAAAAGCACTTTTCATTACGCCCTTTACTGGTAAAATGCTGGTAAGTATTGAGCGCGAAAGTGTTATCAAGCATTTTTATGTAGAGGTTAAAGAAAACTCTACCGAAATTCCGATACCTATCGGTGATGACTATCTCCCTAATGTGTATATCTCTGCGACTTTGTTTAAGCCTCATGGCGTAGAAAACCAAGGAGTGCCTTTGCTTGTAGGGCATGGGTATCAGCCTTTGATGGTTGAAAAACCTTCTACAAAGCTGCCTATAACCTTAATCGCGCCGGAAACAATACGCCCCCGTACTAAACAAATAGTAACCGTTAAAACGGAAGCCAAACAAGATATTTTTGTTACGCTTGCCGCCGTAGATGAGGGGATTCTTCAGATTAAGAACTACAAAACTCCTGACCCACACGGGTATATGTACGGAAAGCGAGAACTTTCTGTAGAAAGCTATGATTTGTATGAACTTCTCTTACCGGAATATCAGAAAATAGCATCTTCGGCTGCTGGTGGTGATGATTATATGAGCGGAAAACGGCAAAACCCTATGAAGTCTAAGCGATTTAAATTGGTGGCTTTATGGAGTGGTATCCGCAAAACAGACGCAAACGGAGAGGTAAAAGTAGCGTTAGATATTCCTCAATTTAATGGCGAAATCCGATTAATGGCAGTAGCATACGAAGGAGCAAGGTTTGGTTCAGGAGAAAAATCCATGAAAGTAGTAGATGAGGTAGTACTAATGCCGGCTATTCCGCGCACATTAACGATTGGAGACTCTATCTCTATGCCCGTAAATGTAGCAAATACTACCGCCAAAGCCGGAAAGATAAATGTGTCGGTGGAGGTAAGTGGCCCGCTTAAAGTAACCGCTGCCGCTACCCAGTCCATAGAGGTACCGGCTAATGGCAGTGGAAATCTCTATTTTGGAATTAATACCACAGATGATGTAGGCGTGGGCAAAATTACCCTCAAAACGTCCGGACTTGGCTCAACCATAGAAGAAACCGAAATCTCTGTTCGTCCCGCCTCTTCTTTTGTTACGGAAGCTAACGGAGGAGAAATCAATAGCGGAGCGGAGGTTACACTCAATATTCCTTCGGATTATGTAAATGGAACGCAAACGACAAGGGTTTCCGTTAGTAGTTTTCCTGCTTTAAAATATACCAAAAATCTCCGGTATCTCATGGGATACCCCTACGGTTGCCTCGAACAGATTACCTCTAAACTTTTTCCTCAACTATATTTTGCCGATTTAGCACAAGTCGCTGCGCCGGACTTGATAGGAAAGGGAGTAACCACTTCCTATTATGTAAAAGAGGGCATACAAAAATTGCAATCTATGATGAATTGGAATGGAAAATTCAATTATTGGGAGGGAAGCAACGAATATAATCGCTGGGCAAGCATCTATACTTCTCATTTCCTGATAGAGGCAAGGAAAAACGGCTATGAAGTGGATATGAGTACCTTGACTTCCATAAAAAAGAACCTTAGGGAGGAGGCTAATGAAAAAACGGAAGAGGAATATGTAACCTATACTTCCACAGGTCGGACAATACGTAAAATTGCACCCAAAGCGGCTATCTATTCTTTATATGTCTTAGCACTTGCCGGCGACCCTGATATTTCTCTCATGAACTACTATCGGGCGCGCATGGAGTTGCTTACGCACGATACCCGCTATTTACTTGCAGGGGCTTTTGCGCTTAGTAAAAATTGGGAAGCTTATAGCGAACTAATGCCTAAGCGTTTTGATTCGGAAAGAACAGAAAGAGATGCCGGAAATTTTGATTCAGAGATTCGTGCTAATGCCATTATGCTGAATGTACTATTAGATGTGGACCCGACTAACGACAAAGTGCAAATGCTCACTCAATTTTTAGCGTCTAAACAACAAGATTGTTACTCCACCCAAGAAAATGCTTGGTATTTCTTGGCAATGGGCAAAGCTGCCGGAAAGCGCAAAGACTCTAAGGTAACGGTAGAGGTCTGGATAGATGGCAAAAAGGTGAAAACATTGGATAAACCCAATGACTCTTTCAGCGAAGACGGACTGAATGGTAAAAGTATTGTACTAAAAGCATCCGGAACGGGAAGCACTTATTACGGGTGGCATACGGAAGGAATCAAAAAATACGCAACGATTAAAGAGGAAGATAAAGAAATTCAGGTAAGAAGGGCTTATTATGACCGTAAGGGAAACGAATTGAAAGGAAATGAATTCCGGCAAGGAGACCTCGTTGTGTGTAAAATTATCCTCAAAGGAGGCGAAAATACGATTCCTTATGTGGCAGTCTCCGACCTGATTCCTTCTGGATTTGAGATAGAAAATCCCCGCTTGAATGTATCCACAGATTTACAATGGATACAAAAGGCAGGCGGAAACTTTACCCCTGATTACTTGGATATTCGTGATGATAGGCTCATATTGTTTACCACCGTCAATCGCTTAGAAACAAAATCTTATTATTATATGACAAGGGTTGTGAATACCGGAGCCTTTGAGCTTCCGGCAATTGCGGCAGAAGGAATGTATAACCCCGCCGCAAGAAGTTATTGGGGTGCGCGTAAAGTAAGGGTGAAGAATGGATAAAGAGTAAACCAGAAGCCTTCCTAATTCCTAACCACAGAAAATATTTTCCGGTTTTATGAAACGTAGATTCGCTTTATAAAACCGGTTTTCTGTTAGAAAAAAGATTTGTTTTATACCGTGATAAAGTACGTATTAAGACCAGTCATTAAGTAAGAAGGGCGCGTAATTACGTATCCCTTTTTATCGGCAAAGGCAGAGCCAAACCCCGTAGGGGTCATGTCTTAAAACTCCCAATATCTTGAACATTGGGCAGAATAAGTACGAGTGGGTAAAAAACTAAGAAGTTTTTAAATCTGAATAATCAATAGTAAATATTTTTCCTATAAGTATGAATAAGTAAAAAACCAAGAAAACGGCTGTCAGCCAAAATATTGATTACTAATTACTTAATAAGTACTCGTTTGAAATTAGTTTATAATATTATTTTTAGTTAAAAAGCTGATAAATAGCTATTTGTGAGGACTAAGAACTCATCATTAAAAACTAAGAACTACTTATTATTATTCACTGCTTACTCAAAAAAATAGGTAGCGTAGCAAGGGTATTGTTACCTATTTTAGCCTTCTTAATCCACAACGAGGTGATTTCCATTCAGGAATATATAATTTCCTTAATCTACCACTCTTCTCACAAACCATCGTTCAGAAACAGTAATTCCAAAACGAACACGGGTGTACCATTCCTGCATGAGGTGATATTGGGTGTTTCCCTTCTTTCCTAACTCTACACTAAGATTAAACCTCCCCAAAAAATCCGACATAGGCTGCTTACTTTTGGACATCGGCAGACCAAACCCAAAGGTTATTCCATTATCATGAATCGGATGCCCGTCATAATTCAGATAGGTTTTGTGATAATAAGCTCCTGCACGATAATTGATACGTTGAAAATATTTATCTCCAATATAATTCGGGGTAAATTCTCCTCCTACTCCAATCTGAATATCCTGCCGTAAGTCAGAAGGGTCATTAAAATACTGGAAATTTTTCCAATTCTGAATCATAACATCTGCTCCTGCATACCATTTTAACGGCTTAGAAAATTCAAAGCCAAAGCCATATCTTTGAGGAATCTTTATCCGTTGAGACTCTTCTCCGGTGCCAAGCGTATCATTTACGACAGAAGAAAAACTTATAGAAGCATATTCTGTCAGTCGTTTTGCATTCATAAAGAGGCTAAGGTCTGAAACTGCTCCCACTCTAACTATCAAAGGAACTCCCATAGAATCGCGCCGAAGTGTATCTTGATACTGAACGCCAAGATGTATTCCTCCCCCTCTAATATAAGTAGATTTAGTAGTTCTGACTTCATTTACTCCTGCTACTGCGACCCTACTCCGCCACTCATATTGTATATTCCCAAAAGCATAATACAAATTAGAGCCAACGCGAAGGCGGTTCTTTAAGCACGAAGTTCCAAATCCAATATAGCCTTGGTTCAGTCCTCCTCTTCCTGTATAATCTATTTGGGCAAGATTGGCAAGGGTATCATCTCTCTGAATCCGAAAGGTATCCGCAATAAGATAGCCAACCGTACTATAAGGCGCAAACCCTGCCGTCAATACAATCTTTTTATTAGAAGGGAAAAGGTATGAAATATCACGGAATCCGGCAGTTGTCTGATTAGAAACACTATTGTCCTTTTGTAGCTCCTGCCGGCTATAAGTAGAAAACCCAGAAATATCAAGGGTCGTTCTTCTAAGGTCAAACCTTCCTTTGGGATTATAATTCAGAAAATCTACATAGGAAGCAGGGTTCATTCGATTAGGAGTATATAATGCAGAAGCACCTATTCCAAGCCCTCCCATAGCGGCATTACGAGTACTACTATAACTAAATACGTCTCCGATTCCGTATCGGGAGTAAGGAGACAATGTAAGGGTCTGCCCTTTGAGCGGCGCAAAAGAAGTCCCCAATAGAATAAACGTGAAAATATAGAAAAATGCCTTACAAGTTCGGTTCATTTTATATCCAAATGAAAACACAGAGGAAGTAAATTGAGAAAAAAACTACAAAATTTTATTGATAATATCGTCAGCGGTAATCCCGTCTGCTTCGGCGGTAAAGCTTGGGACGATACGGTGTCTAAGCACTGAAGTGGCGATTTCTTTGACTTCTGCAATGTCTGGAGAATATTTCCCTTTTAGTAAAGCAACGGCCTTGGCTCCGAGAATTAGGTTTTGAGAAGCACGGGGCCCTGCTCCCCAAAGGATAAGGTCTTTGATGCCGGGAGCAATATGGGGAGTACCTACACGGGTTTTATTCACAAGCTTTACAGCATATTCTACCACATTATCCGGAACCGGCACTTTCCTCACCAATTCTTGGAAATATACTATTTCTTCTCTGGTCATTAGCTTATTTAAAGCAGCAACTTCGCCGGAAGTAGTTCTTTTTACAATCTCTATTTCTTCCTCAATAGAGGGATAGCCCACCCTGATATTAAACATAAAGCGGTCTAATTGGGCTTCGGGGAGCGGGTATGTTCCCTCTTGCTCAATAGGATTTTGAGTAGCAAGCACAAAGAAAGGCTCATCTAATTTTAGGTCTTTGCCGGCTATAGTTACCTTCTTCTCCTGCATCGCTTCGAGTAGCGCAGCTTGTGTTTTCGGAGGAGTACGGTTAATCTCATCAGCAAGCAGGACATTACAAAAAACAGGACCTTGTATAAATTTAAAATATTTACGGTTAGTTTCTTCGTCAATCTCCAAAATCTCGGTACCCACGATATCGCTAGGCATAAGGTCGGGAGTAAACTGTATTCTGTTAAAATCTAAATCCAATATCTTGGCAAGCGTACTAATCAACAGTGTTTTCGCAAGACCTGGTACTCCTACGAGTAAAACATGCCCCTTACAGAAAAGAGAAACCAAAAGTTTGTCTACCACCTCATCTTGTCCGATAATCACCTTCCCGATTTCTTTTTTCAGGGCTTTGTATTTTGCAGATAAAGCGTCTGCTGCTTCTACCTCATTACGATACATATATATACATTATAATTATAATCGTGTGTAAACCTTAATTAATAAACAGTTATTTTATTTCTGGTCCCATTTTTTGACCACATTTCCGCAACCTTCCGCCTTAATATCTATATAGAGATTTTTTCGGGCAGATAAAAGCCATTTTTCAAATACAGTTACTTGTTTTGCCTTGACCGCTGCTCCATATATCTTTTTATAGTCATCTTTAAGATTCGGTTTATGGGGAGGAATTTTATTCTTAAGATAAATTATATGAAAGGCTTTGGTTCCATCTCTAAGCACATACTCCATTGGATTAGAAATTTCTCCTTTTTTCATACCATCTACTTTAAAGAAAAACTCTGTATCTAACTGCTGGAGTGGGATTCGGAGTTCACCCGTTTGGGGGTTCATCACACAACCACCGCAGTCTTTGGATTCTCTATCCATAGAATATTTGATGGCGGCTTCCTCAAAAGACAAAGAATCAGCCCTGATTAATTTTAGGGTTTTATTCAAAGAGGCAATCGCAATAGAATCTCCTTTCACATCGCGTTGAGGCGTGAGAAGAATATGTTGCGCCCTAACGATTTCTCCCCTCCTATCTAACAACTTTATCAGATGATACCCAAATTCTGTTTCTACGACTTTGGAGATTTCATCTTTCCGCATATTATATACGGTAGACTCAAACTCAGGCACCATCATTCCTCTACCAAACTCCCCCAAGTCGCCTCCGGTTTTAGTGGCACCCGGTTCCATTGAGTACTTCTTGGCAAGTGAGCCGAAGTCTGCATTTTGTTCTATGATTAATTTGCGAAGCTCCTCTAATTTACTAATTGCTTTTTTCTTACTTTCTTCGGAGAAAGGAGGGACAGAAACAATATGATTAATTTCTACTTCTGCCGGCAGTAGCCCAAGGCTGTCTTTGGGGATAGATTGAAAGTAATCCTTTACCTCTTTGGGAGTAACATCTGCATTCGCAAGAATTTTATTTCGCTGTAGGTCTATCAGCAACTCTTCTTCTATCACCTCTCTGATGTCCATTTTAAACTTCTCAAGGCTTCTGCCTACAATTTTTTCAAAATCCTCTTTGGAATCTACATTTTGAAGCATTTGCCCGACCCTTCTTTCTACTTCTGAAGTAATCTCGTCATCGGTTACCGTAAGACTATCTTGCCTTGCTTTTGATAGCAATACCTTATCTACTACTAAGGCTTCAAGTGCCTGACAACGAAGGTCTCCATTATCTTTTGAGCCGTTGTTTATCAAGTAATTATACTGATTCTCCAAATCAGAGGTCATGATAATCTCATCTCCAATTACCGCTTCAATTGCATCGAGGCGGGTTTGTGCCGATACAAATACTGAAAAAACTATATTCAGAATGAGTAAACACCCGTATTTTATATTTATATTCATATTTTACACTGACCTCTTTTTAATTATACTACAAGATACAATTACCGTTAGGTCGGTTGCTTTATTCTAATTTACTTTTAAATTTATTACTAGCCTTAGCCTCCTCAAAGAGAGTATGCTCTGTTTGGTCTATCAATTCATTCTTGCGTTGGTTGAGCAGATTCCCCGTAATTTTATCTTTGCAAGCAGCAAAAGGTAAAATTTCTCCCTCTCTAATTACTTTTAATATCCTCACAAAATTTGTATAGGTTTTCCCCTCTACTGTGTGGGTGTAGCTATGAACAGTATTTAACTTGGCGCGGCTCAGGTTTCCGTAATATCCCTGACCAAGCTCCATTAGTTCAGACTCTGTTACCACAGAGCTATCCGTTCGATATTCCACACAATTACCCTCCAAACACCATTTATTTAGTTTTTGAAGTTCCTCTGTTTTATTACTACTCATCCATGAAACAATCTGGGACGGATTTGAACTAGGCGTTTTGATATAAAAAATCTGATAATAAGTAGCACCTTGACTTTTAAATTTATCAGGAAATTTTTTATAATAATCATGTAATTGCTGGTACTGAACCACTGTATCCAGATTTTTTTCTATAAGCCACTCTGTAAACTCTCTTCTTATCAAGGCAATTCTGGCTGCTGCTAATTCCGGTTCTATCTTTTTATCAATATCTTGAATTTCAGCTTGTGCTTTTTCCTCGATTGCTTTTCCGGTTGCCCAATCTTTTATATAGGTCTTGGCAAACTCAATACTATCATTGCCACTTAAATCAGAAGGAACATACCGATTCAATTGATACAGATATAAGGGATATCCTTTAAATTCTGCTACGATAGTTTTATCAACATCCTCCTTTTGCTTACATCCTTTACAACCTATTACAAATAGAGCGGATAAAACGACAACAAAGAGAGAAATATTATTTTTTTTGAATGAAATCATTAATCCTCGCAAATCAATTTTTTATTCCACCTTGGGAAGAAAGCGTGCAAAATTACAAAATCTTGAATAGATTCAGTATAAAAAAAGGATAATTTTAATTAATTTTACGGAAAACTACACTAAATCACAACCAAAACAATCTTCCTACAAAGATATAGTGTATTGATTATAGCGGAATTTCTTGAATACCGTCATAAAAAACACCACATAAGAATATCCGGCTTCTATCAAGAATGCCGGATATTATAACTGTATCATTACTATCTTAGAAATCTTCCGTAGAAGCTAAGAACAGGATTATAGATTCTATAAAAATACACTCCCTCCTCCATGTCTTTCACAGAAATAGAAGAGATAACTGTCCCTGATTGGTCCGACAATATCCCATTATAAATTTCTTTCCCTTCGATGTCAGAAATATGGATATAAACAGCTTCTTGTGAGGCGATAAATAGCTCGAAGTATAACGTTTCAGTGCTTGGGTTAGGATAAACTCCTTTAAAAATGAAGGATTGAGGGATTTGGTAATCTGTAAACGTAGTAGAGAGTGCGCGGAGCGTCCCATCATAATCTAATTGAGCGACCCGATAGCGATTTAGTCCAACATTAGGAGCTTCGTCATTTATACCATAGCTTCGTAGCTGTCCTCCATTTCCTGCAGAAGGGACTTTGCCTAATACCTCATAAGCCTGCTTCTCAAAATTATATTTTTGTATGATAAAGTCTTTATTATTATTTTCATACGCAGTCTCCCATTCTATCATAATTTTGTTTTCAGAGGGGATATTCGTTGCATGAAAATTCATTAACTCCACAGGCAACGGGCTAGAAGTAAGTGTATAAGTAGCTACATCAACCGTATTTTCCTTATTGCTTTCCTTTGCCCAGATAGTCAATGTATGCTCTAACTGGTCATATACAAAATCAGGGTATAAATCTTTTACGCTAAAACTTTCGACATTCGTTTCTCCTATTTCTCCTACAAGGAGATTTTGGTCTAATACCCCAATCAATTGCGGGGGAAGATTATCTAATTGTGTATAGAATTGTATTGAATTTAGATTTTCTTCTATCCCTACATTTTCGGTTTTCACAGAAACAATATAGGACGCTTGATAACTGATAGAATGATTAATCCCACCCACAAGATTATTATTCACTCTAAACGCAGCTCCGTCAATGTATATTACTGATTTAGTGAGGGAGTCGAGAGCAATCGGGTCTCCCACTATAGTAGGCCAAATTACGATGTCATTTCCTATTCCGCCACTAAAACGCGAACCTTCAAATAGATAAGCAGGAAAATCAATTCCAAGGGTCTCACCTGGATTAAGGGGGGTAGAAAGAATGTGGTTACCAATAACAGAAGGATTGTCTTCATTTACCCTCATTTTTATAGCAACTACCTCTCCAGAAGAAAGAGCCATACTTCCTGTATTCAATAAATCAAAATGTAGTAGATAATACTCTTCTGCACGTATCACGTCAGGCACCCCGTTAAGGTTTTGCAAAGTCAGAAACTTCCCGCTTCCCTGAGACCAAACTAAGGTTACAAAGAACAGAGAAGAAAACAAAAGTAGGAATATCTTTTTGTGTTTCATTTTATCACTGAAAGCCATCTTTTTACGGCACACTCAATTTGGGGTTAAATTTCGCAAATAATTATGAAATTTGCAAGAAAAAACCTTGATTTGTGCCTTATTTTATAATTATTTTTTGAATAAATAGTCAATTGCTTGACAATCAATAAGAAATCAATAATTTTATGAAGATTACCCGTCTTTTAATTGCTAATAGAGGTGAAATTGCCCTTAGAATCATGCGAACCGCAAAAGAAATGGGGATTACTACGATAGCCGTTTTTTCCGAAGCCGATAGAAAATCCCCCCACGTTCAGTTTGCAGATGAGGCATATTGTCTTGGACCTGCCCCCTCTTCTCAATCTTACTTGAAAGGAGAGGACATTATCCAATTATGTGTCGCAAAAAAAATTGATGCTATTCACCCCGGATATGGATTTTTGTCTGAAAATGCAACATTTAGAAGGAAAGTAGAATCTGCCGGTATTATTTTTATTGGTCCTTCCGCAACGGCAATGGATATTATGGGAGACAAAATATCTGCTAAACAAGCAGTAAAAAAATTTAACGTTCCCTTAGTACCCGGATTAGATGAAGCAATTACGGACGTAGCCTACGCGAAGTCGGTGGCGAAGGAGATTGGGTATCCCGTTTTGATAAAAGCATCTGCCGGAGGTGGAGGCAAAGGAATGCGAATTGTAGAGGAAGAGTCGGAATTAGAGAGTCAGATGCAGCGTGCAGTTAGTGAGGCGATTAATGCCTTTGGAGATGGCTCTGTTTTTGTAGAAAAATATGTAACCTCCCCAAGACACATTGAAATTCAAGTACTTGCAGATAGTCATGG
Organism: Bacteroidota bacterium; assembly: GCA_963169475.1. Lineage (GTDB taxonomy): Bacteria > Bacteroidota > Bacteroidia > J057 > J057 > JAAFHL01. The sequence goes on from CAUJFT010000123.1 coordinate 23,937, forward strand.
AAATTGTGTATATCTGTTTGAAAGAGAATGTTCTGTTCAAAGAAGACACCAAAAGGTAATAGAAGAAGCTCCTTCCGCCATTCTTACCCCTGAGATTCGGAAAAAAATGGGGGAAGCCGCCGTCAATGTATGTAAATCATGTAATTATACCAATGCCGGTACAGTAGAGTTTATTGTGGACGCAAACCTGAATTTTTATTTTCTCGAAATGAATACTCGGCTTCAGGTAGAACACCCCGTTTCGGAGATGATTACCGGAAAAGACTTGGTTCAAGAGCAAATCCTCATTGCTGAAGGGGAACCGCTGCGTTTTCGTCAAGAAGACCTTGTTATCAATGGACACGCCCTTGAAGTTCGGGTATATGCCGAAGACCCCGCTAATAATTTTCTACCGGATATAGGAACACTATCCGTTTACCAAAGACCACAAGGCAACGGTATAAGGGTAGATGACGGCTTTGAGGAGGGAATGGAAATTCCTATCTATTATGACCCCATGATTGCAAAGCTTATCACCCATGCCAATACAAGAACACATGCTATAGAAAAGATGATTCGAGCAATAGATGAGTATCAAATTGTGGGTATTCAAACTACCTTACCTTTTTGTAAATTTGTACTTAGGCATCCCGCCTTTGTAAGTGGAATGTTTGACACTCATTTTGTGAACAAACATTTTCAACCGTCTTTCCTCAAAGATGAATTATCAGAAGCAGAAGCACAAGTTGCGGCACTTATCGCCAACGAGGTGTTTTCTTCTGAAACCGCTTCCGCGCGCTCCTCTAACTCCAAAAATATTCCTGCATCTAAAAGTAATTGGAAGAAAAACAGAGTACGCTAATCTCAAATTAAGATGAGATAATCTTATTATACTGACATGGGAAGTCTTAATCTCTTGGACTTTGTTGGGTGATGTGTATATTCCTTTATTAGAAAAATATCTATTGAGAGCGATTATTTCCGCAAAGCCGAAAGAGCCTAACCCCAATAATAAAGGTTAATACGATGGAAAATAAAGTCCAATACCAAGGATAAGCTCCCATTGCTTCGCCCTCCGGAGGAGGGTATCCCGTAACCCCTGCACCGTATCCGAACAATACCATTAACCCGTTATACGCAAAGTGGGCAATGATTCCGGGGTATATACTTCGGGTTAGGTAAAATAAATACCCCAAAATCCCCCCTAAAATTAGTCTGGAAAAAAAGCCGAAGAACTGAAAGTGCATGAAGCTAAAAAACGTTGCAGCAATGACAATCGCCCATTCCGCAGACACTATTCTATTCAGGGTTTTTTGTATAAATCCCCTGAAAAACATCTCTTCACAAACGGCGGGTACTAAGGCAAGCATGAGTAGATTGACAAGCATCTGACCCGTATCTGATGTAATGATAAATATCTTAATCATATCCAATGACTGCGACTCGCGTGCCTCTATCCAATTTTCTAATGCTTTCAAAAAGTCTGGTAAATGAAAAGTCTCACTATTAAAAGAAAGAGTTTGTATCAACGGAATGGAAGCAAACATCATCAATACCCCCGAATAAATTACGGGAAAATAATTTTTTACTGGTGGATAGCCCCCTTCCCGATTGAGATTTATCATCGTCCACCCTGCCAATCCCCAAGTAAATACCTGAGTCAGTCCCACTAAGGAAAGCACAAAACTATGGTAAAGGCGCAATTGTGCTTCATTACTTAACAGGCTCTTTAACGTTTGAGGGTTGATACCGTACATATATCCAAGTCCCCCCGATAGCATTGGAATAATCAGAACAAACCCAAGCCCTAAGATTAGAAACCCGGTTACTAATGAGAAAAAAGGACTTTTTTGGCAATAAATACCAACAGACTCTAAAAAAATCACTACTTTTGCGCTTGTATTATCGTTTGTTTACTTAGAAAATTATTATTTTTCTTGTGGAAAAAGGAACAAAGTTTCATCTGATAAGTAAAAACATTATTTCTTCGGACAAAAATACGTTTTTTTTTATTTTGGCTACGAAAAAATGGTAAAAATAGGAAATATATCTATCCCCACATTTCCTCTTCTGCTTGCGCCTATGGAGGATGTAAGCGACCCTCCTTTTCGCATTATTTGCAGGGAGTTAGGGGCAGACTTTGTTTTTACAGAATTTATCAGCGCAGAGGGGCTAATCCGCAATGTGGATAAAAGTGTACAAAAATTAGATATTTATCCAGAAGAGAGACCAGTAGGAATCCAAATTTTCGGAGGAGAGATTGACTCCATGCTCGAGTGTGCGCGGATAGTAGAAAGAGCGAATCCTGAAATTCTAGATATTAACTACGGATGTCCTGTATCCAAAGTAGTCTGTAAAGGCGGAGGGGCGGGTATTCTGAAAGATATAGATAAAATGGAGAAAATGACGCGGGAAATAGTAAAATCCACTCATTTACCTGTTACTGTAAAAACCCGATTGGGGTGGGATAGTGAGAGTATCCGAATAGAAGAAGTGGCTTTACGCCTTCAAGATGCAGGTATCAAAGCCTTGACAATTCATGCAAGAACCCGCTATCAGATGTACCAAGGGGAATCCGATTGGACATGGATACAAAAAGTAAAATCACATCCGGATATAGAGATTCCTATCTTTGGAAACGGAGATGTTTCCTCTGGAGAAAAAGCCCATTTTAACCGAATTACTTATGACCCTGACGGAATTATGATAGGTAGGGCAGCGATTGGTTATCCATGGATTTTTAGAGAAATAAAACATTTTTTCAAGACGGGTACCCGCCTACCCCCTCCTTCGTTAAAAGAGAGAATCGAGATTTGCAAACGCCACTTATTAATGGAGGTGGAATGGAAGGGAGAAAAGTCCGCTATTCGTGAAATGAGGAGACATTATTCTAACTATTTCAAAAGTTTGCAAGATTTCAAACCGATTCGTATGAAATTAGTTACCGCAGAAAATCTAACAGATATGCTGGGTATTTTTGAGCAAATCGAAGAAACTTATTATACACAAAATCTCTAAAAAATAAGATTTCGTTCGTTCAGAAAAGAAAATCAGCGCAAAATCAAACAAATTTTGTATAATTCTAAAAAAAAATACCAAAATATGTTGAGAGTGTGGCATTAATTACTATTTTTGGGCGATTTTTAGCCTTCCTTTTAAATAAAGAAAAGCACGTATAAATTTTTAATAATAAAAAAGTACATAGATTAAATATTATTTTTCGTAAATCTTTAATTAGTAATTTGATAAATATGAAACGTTTGCTTCTAATTTTTGCATTTATCGCATCATTTACTGGAATCTATGCCCAAGGGGTAGATGTTACTAAGATAACTGCAGATACAAAAACTTATTTGTTTAATGACGGGAAAAATACCGTCAGAAACTACATCTACGACCGCCTTCAGGCTCAAACCTCTTGTTGCGGTTCAGACCGTATCTATCTCGAAGTAAAAGTGGATCCTTCCGGGTATGTAATTAGTGCAAAAGCATTAACGGGAAAGAATGATTGTCTCAAAGAATCCGTCATTGATATTGTAAAAAACATCAAGTGGGATGCTGCCGACTTCAAAGGTCCAAAGTCTATTTACTTTGAAGTGAAGCCCGAAATCGGTTGTGAGGGCCGGAAGAACGAATATGTAAAGATTGAAACATTCAATAACCCTCTACTCGCTCCTAGCGGACTACCTACAAACTATGCAGCGAATAACCCTACCACTCCTAATGCCGCAGTACCTCAACAGCCTACTACCCCACCCGCAACTCCTGCTACGAATCAGCCGGTAGCTTCTACGCCTCCACCGATTGTAAATACGGAGCCGGTAGTAACTTCTACTCAACCGGTAACCGGCACTGCCAATATTCCCGTAAATATGTCGGCAACGCCTACTAAGTCAAGCCCAGTAGTTGTGCAAGGAACTCCAGCAATAGCAGGTAATCAGTCTGTGCCTTCTTCTCCTTCTAAGGCAGGTCCTGCTCCCCAAGCAACCCCT
>CAUJFT010000124.1 GCA_963169475.1 Bacteroidota bacterium
AATGGAAAATGGGGATATATAGACCGCAATGGAAACATCGCTATTCCCCCTCAATTTTTGTTTCCGGCTAACTTTCATCAAGGTCATGCCTATGTTATGGACGAAAAGGGAGAGACTTTTTGCATAGACCGCTTCGGCAAAAGAATGTTAAATCAATACAGGGTGGTCTCCAACTTTAAAGAAGGATATGCACCAGTAAAGGGGGGATACAGAGGCGAAAAATTTGACTTGAAGGAAAACCTAAAAATGGCATTAGTGGATTCTACCGGTTACTTAACCACCTCTCCTCAATTCGATATTGTGGGAGAATACGGAAGTGGGCTTGCTCCTGTCCTTGTTGGTAGCGAACAGACAGCTTTGCTTACCCTAAAAGATGATTATCGCACGCTAAAATTTTCGGGAGGAAAATGGGGATTCATCAATCACAAAGGAACATTTTCAATCAATCCGCAATTTGAAAATGCTAAGGGTTTTGACCACGGAATGGCACCCGTAAAACTTAATGGATTGTGGGGATATATTTTGCCTAACGGAAGCTGGGCTTATGACCCTCAATTTCAATGGGCAGGTAGCTTTGACTCTCAAGGAGTAGCAAAAGTAATTCTAAGCGAAAAACACAGACCCTATCAAGGGAGAACCGCATACATAAATCGGAGTAAGGTCATCTGGACAGAACCGTAATTTTGTTGCTTTTTATATTCATGGCACAGCAGCAGTTCGTTTATAAAGGAAAGTTGTATCTCCTCCACTCAAAAATTTTAGTCCTCTTGAATTACAAAATAAAAATATTATCTTTGCGCCCTCATCATTCCTTGTAAATAGAATAATTCTCCGGAGTAAGTACTATTATTGTATTTACCTAGAAAAATAGGCAGACTGATGATATTTCTGTAGTATATATATATTAAATGTATGTTCGATTATTTCAAAAGCAAAGAGTTTTTTCTGACCCTATTAGGCTTAGTAGCAGTAGTGGTTCTGGGATTTCTCTTTATTTTTTACATATTTTTACCTACCTATACCAAGCACGGAGCTTCTGTCGTAGTACCTGATGTACAGAAATTAGGCTACAAAGAAGCAATTGGTAAGCTCGAAAGAGCAGGATTAGCAGTAGAAGTACGCGACTCTCTCTACATGCCTAATCTTTCGCCCTTGACCGTAATCAGACAAAACCCTTTGCCGACCAATACCGTCAAACCCGGAAGAACAGTCTATATATCTCTGAACAAAGCGGTTCCACCTATGGTAAAAATGCCAAAAGTGGTGGACTTATCAGTATATCAAGCAAAAGCAAGATTAGAAAGCTGGAAACTTCAGGTTCAGGATATTAAGCGTGTACCAGATATAGCAAAAAATGCAGTTTTAAGGGCGCAATATAAAGGCAAAGAAATAAAAGAAGGGACGGAAGTTCCGCAGGGTGCCGGAATTGTCCTTATTATCGGAGAAGGCTTAAAGGAGGCTTTTGTAGAAGTACCCGATGTTACAGGGCTCTCATTTGACGAAGCACAGGCAAAATTAGGCGTTGCCGGTCTCAACATTAATGCAGTCTATGATAATGGTGGCGGGAATAATCGTATTTATGACCAATACCCTAAGCCGCAAGGAGATTCTGTAAAACAAGGCTGGCCTATAGATGTATTTATTCATGGTAAAGAGCCAGAAGGGTTAGAAGCCCCACTCATTGAAGGACAAGATTTAGAAAAATAAAAACAATATCTGGACTTCTGCACGGGATTTGCACACGCTTGTTAAGTCTGTCTATAAAAATAAAAGTATGTTCCGTTATTTTAAAACCAAGGAGTTTTTCATTTCTCTTACGGCTGTCGTGGTTGTAGCGTTTTTGGGATATATGTTCTTTTTCAATATATTTCTACCTTCCTACACACATCACGGTGAGTCTGTCGTGGTTCCAGAGGTTTCCAAGCTGCAAATAGAAGAAGCTCGTAAAAAACTAAACGAGGCAAATCTACTCATGGAAATCAAGGACTCTCTCTATTTACCGGGTATTACTCCTATGACAATCCTGAAACAAGAACCTCCAGCCTCCAGCACGGTTAAGCCCGACAGAACTATTTTTTTGACGATTAGCAAAGCCGTTCCTCCGATGGTAAAAATGCCAAAAGTAGTAGATTTGTCTATTTATCAAGCAAAATCAAAGTTAGAAAGCTGGAAATTACAAGTAAAAGAGGTGCGTAAAGTTCCCGATATAGCAAGAAATGTAGTGTTGAGGGCATTATTAGATGGAAAAGACATCAAAGAAGGAGAAAACGTACCCCAAGGAACGGGTATTACACTGATTATCGGAGAGGGAGAAAAAATTCAGTCTTTCGTCCGTGTTCCAAGTGTAATCGGCTTGCTTTACAACGAAGCTGCTTCGCGACTATCTTCCGCAGGTCTTAGTATTGACCCTCAATGGGACCCTGCTGACGGAGACGGCAAAGCCTATAAACAGGTGCCAGAAAAAGACTCGCTTCGTAGAGGACAAGGGGTTTCGGTATGGTTTCATAGCAAAGGAGTTTCCAATTAGTATCCTATCCAGAAAAAAGAATGAACGTAATCCGCTTTTTTTGTTAGATATATTTAATTTTTAAGCAAAAAAATAGTGATAGTCGAATAATTTTCATACTTTTGTTCCCATGAAATTTACGATTAAGACAATATTAATTGCCGTTTTTGCACTCATTTGTGGACTATTTTTCCCGTGGTGGGCGGTGTGTATTCCGGCTTTTATCATCCCAATATTTTTTATATCGCCCCACAAACGACGATTTTCTCAAAGAAAAAAAGAAATTGGGGGACTATCTTTTCTTTCCGGCTTCCTTGCCGGCAGCCTCGTATGGGGAATCGCTGCACTATGGATAAATTCTGGGAATGAATCTATTTTGAGTACAAAAATAGCAGAACTAATTACCCAAACCGCTCAACCTACTTACGCCATCTTAATCACTACCATAATTGGCGGGCTGCTCTGCGCTTTTCCCGCAATGACCGGGGCTTACCTTGGGCTTATCCTTAAACGTCATCAATAGAAAAATGAAGCAGCTTATTCTCCTTTATTTATACCTACTCATAACGGTACTTTTGCCGGCACAACAAAAAACAGAAAATGCCGAAGTGATATATGTTCAGGGTAACAATCGGTTTCTGCTCAATGCAGGAAATAATACCGTTTCCCTCAAAAAAGAGACCTTCTCCATAGAATTTATGCTAAGAAAATCGGAAAAAAAAGAGACCCATTATGCCCGTTTCGTAGCAGATACAGCACCTACCTATTTCGAATATATGAAGCCCGGTATGCCCCTTAATGATACGCCTATGCTTGCAGATGGCACTTCTATGGCAACAACAGAAGACAATCATTACCACTCCCTATATTTAATCAAAGACGGAAATCATAATTTCTTCTATGAATCCGAAACAGAAAACCGCGGAGGAGCAGTACTTTTGGGAAAATATCCTAAAAAAATACTAAGATTACGCTGGAACATTGCCGACGTATATGAATATGCCCAGACCCCTTATCCTTTCTCTCAACTAAAGCAAGATGTCCTTTACATGATTGTTTACATAGATAAAAATAGTAACTATATCATAGATGAAGGAGAATACTACAATGTCATCATTCGATTTGATGCCAGATAATCCACTATAAACCAATCATCATTATAACATAATATGGCTTCGGGACTGAAAAAAAAAGTGCTTATTGTCTTCCTCTTACTCCTATTGCTGGGAGGTGGGGCTGCTTTGTATTTATACAACCGAATTTTTAAATCCGGAGTAGCAATTCCAGATGGAAAAGAGTATTACGAATTAAAAATCCCAACAGGAGCAAAATACGAGGAAGTAGTAGCAATGCTCAAAAAAGATAAAGTACTGAAAGAGGTATCTTCTTTTGAATGGATAGCCCAACAAATGGAATACCCCACCAAGGTAAAGCCGGGACGTTACATTATAAGGTCTGGTATGACAAACCGGCAGCTATTAGCCAAACTCCGCTCGGGAAATCAAGACCCTATCAAATACACTTTCTTGAAATTTCGACTTAAAAGTGATGTGGCAAAAAGTATAAAAGGAAAGTTTGAATTTAAAGGAGAAGACTTAGAGCAACTGATGAATAATGACGCTTATCTGCGCGAGTTTGGGCTAAATCCCAATACGGCAATCGCCTTTTTTATTCCTAATACTTATAACATCAATTGGGACCTCACCGCCCGTAGTTTTTTTGCCCGTATGCAATCAGAGTACAATCGGTTTTGGAATGAGGCAAGAGAGAAAAAGCGTGAAAAGATAGGACTTTCCCGAATCGAAATCATTACGATTGCTTCTATAGTGGAAGAAGAAACCAATCAGAACGATGAAAAAAACCGTATTGCCGGAGTATATCTGAATCGTCTTCGCAAAGGCTGGACATTAGGAGCAGACCCTACGGTAAAATTTGCAGTAGGAGATTTTTCTATCCGACGCGTTACCAATGCACATACCCAAACCCCCAGCCCGTACAACACCTATATTAATGCGGGGCTACCCCCAGGACCTATATGCACTCCCTCTGTCCCTTCTATTGATGCAGTGCTGGACGCAGAGGAGCATGACTATATGTATTTCTGCGCAAGACCCGATTTGAGCGGACATCATAACTTTGCCAAAGACGCTGCCGGACACCAAAAAAATGCAGATGAATACCACGTATGGCTTACTCAATACCTGAAAGAAAAAAAACAGAAACAACAAGAAGAGGCGAACCCCTAAGAAGGACAAATTTATCCCAAGAGTAGTTTTCGGAATAGAGACAAGTAGGACTGCAAACCCTGAATTAGAAAATAAGCATCTTCACTCTACCCTAAACAAAAAAACCATACTTTGCTATGTTGTGGGCTTTTATAGCAATTAGATTGATAGGTTTAGGGACTTAATGCTTAATTTTAGATTGAGAGTATGGGATATTCTGTACATAATTACCCAAAAAATTTCGGATATTTGTAATTACAAAAGATTGTGCCAAAAATAATTTTTTCCGTTATCAACGATTACACCGGCGACCAAAGGATTCAACGGATTGCCGAACATCTGACGAAGTCCGGATATTCTGTTTCGATTGTTTGTAGGGAATTGCCAGACTCCTTACCATTACAAGGATTTCCTTATCCTATATATAGAATGCGACTTGGGGTACATAAGGGCAAATGGTTCTATTTATGGTTTCAGGTTCGTCTATTCCTGAAATTACTATTGATGAAAGCCGACATCTTGACCGCAAATGATTTGGATACACTTCTACCCAATTATATTGTTAGCAAAATCAAAGGGATTCCCTTGGTCTATGATTCCCACGAATATTATACCGAAAGTCCAGAAATTATTCATCGTCCTACTGTGCAGAACCTTTGGCTTATGATTGAAAAATGGATTTTTCCCCGCCTCAAAAGCGCGATGACAGTCAATAACTCTATCGCAAAAATTTACTCCGAAAAATATAACGTTCCTGTGGGGGTTGTACGTAATTTGCCGTTTAGACGTGAAACGCCCGCGTTAGATTATACCGCAAAAAAAACAGCGGGAATCTTGATTTACCAAGGTGCCTTAAATATAGGGAGAGGCATTGAAATCATGATTGAAGCCATGGCGTTTCTGCCGGAGTATAAACTATGGATTATCGGCAAAGGCGACATACAAGCCCTATTGATTGACCGCGCCAAACGATTATCTAATGTAGAATTTATCGGATTTTTACCTCCTAACCGCCTGCGAGAATACACAGAAAAGGCACTACTCGGATTGAGTTTAGAGGAGGCAATGGGGCTTAATTATTACTATGCCTCTCCTAACAAAATCGTGGACTATATTCAAGCCGGTGTACCCTATTTATGTTCGGATTTGCCGGAAATGGTAGCACTTACACACAAATATCAAACGGGAAGTATAGTGCAAGAAAGCGATAGAACGCCAAAATCTCTTGCCATTTTAATTCAGTCCATCATAGACTCCCCCGAACGTTATCTTCAATACTATGAGCAATGTAAGAAAGCCGCAGCGATTTTGTGTTGGGAAAATGAATGCCATCACCTAAACTTGATATATGATGGACTATAATATTAGGCATAGCTAGTCTTTTGTGTTTCAAAAATATATTTCTTTATCCTCAAGAGCCTACTCTGTTTCGTTTCTTGTGAATGTGAGTAGATTGCTATTTTATTCGTACTTTTGTATTCAATTTTTTCAGAGAAGACAATGTACCGCTTCCATATAAAACAACATCAAAAAAATGTTATTTCACCAAGCAAACAAATCCCGAAGAGGAGGGCATAATTATAGAAAAAAAAATACGATAAATCTAAAATTACGCCTTTTGTTTATATTACTGCTTTTTAATTTCAATATGAAAGCGCAAAACTTATCTATTGACCGAGTAGAACCCCCCTTCTGGTGGACGGGAATGAAAACCAATACGGTCGAAGTGTTGATTCATGGAAAAAATATTGCAGACGGAATACTCACGCTTACCCACAAAGGGATAACATTAGGGGAGATAAAAAAGGTGGAAAACCCTAACTACTTATTCGTAACCCTTAAAATTAATCCCGGGGTAAAACCTAGTAAATTTAGCTTTACTTTACAAAAAGGAACAGAATCTCTGCTAATCCCCTATGAACTAAAAGAAAGAACCCCCAAAGAAAATCGAAACCTTGGACTTGGGTCAGAAGATTTTATTTACTTGCTAATGCCCGACAGATTTGCGAACGGGGATACAAACAACGACAATGTCCCTGAAATGAAAGAACCCTCCATAAAGAGAGACACCCTTTATGGAAGACACGGAGGAGATATACAAGGCGTTATCAACCACTTAGATTATATTAAAAGTTTAGGGATTACCGCGATTTGGATGAATCCCGAAGTAGAAAATAACCAACCCAAGGAATCTTACCATGGATATGCCGCTACAGATTTATATCGCATTGACCGGCGCTTAGGCACTAACACACTCTACCTCAAATATGCAGAAAAATGCCACGAAATGGGATTGAAGGTAATAAAAGATGTCGTTTTTAATCACATAGGCAATGAGCATTGGCTCTACAAAGATTTACCCGCAAAAGACTGGGTACATCATTTTGATAATTTTACTCGCACAACCTACCGCTCCTCGGCTTTGGTGGACCCCTACGGCTCAAAGGCGGATAAAGATATTTTATCCAAAGGGTGGTTTGATAAACACATGCCTGATTTAAACCAAAAAAATCCCCAACTTGCCCGTTATCTTATTCAAAACAGTATATGGTGGGCAGAGTATGCCGGAATTGACTGCTTCCGAATAGATACCTACCCTTATCCGGATTTGGAGTTTATGAACGCATGGGTAAAAGCAATTCAAAAGGAATATCCAAAGATAGGGATATTCGGAGAAACTTGGGTGGACGAAGTCCCCGTACAAGCCTATTTTGCCCAAAATAATATCAAGAACCTACCCTTCGAATCAAAATTGCCCGGCGTTACGGATTTCCAACTGTATTTTGCCATGACGAAGGCATTCAACGAAGAGTTTGGGTGGATGAACGGACTTATGCACTTGTATTATACCCTTGCCCAAGATTATTTATACAAAGACCCTATGAAAAATGTAGTTTTTCTGGATAACCATGATTTAGGGCGGTTTTATTCTGCCATAAAAGAAGACGATAAAAAACTCAAAATGGCACTAACCTTTATGCTAACTACGAGGGGCATTCCTTCTTTGTATTACGGCACAGAAATATTGATGAAAAATGATTTTGATTGGGGAAACCACGACAAGGTAAGAGAGGAGTTCCCCGGCGGGTGGTCTGACCATAAACAAGATAAATTTACAGAAGCAGGAAGAAGTCTTCGCGAAAATGAAATGTTTAAATATATCCAAAACCTCGCCACTTGGCGCAAAAACAATCATACTGCCCACTCCGGAAAGCTCATGCAGTTTATCCCCGAAAACGAAGTCTATGTATATTTCCGCTATGACGACACCCAAACCATCATGATTATCCTTAATTCCTCCAAAGAAGAAAAACAGCTAAGTACGGCACGATTTTCTGAAAGAATGCAAGGATATACTACTGCTAAGGACGCAGTAAGTGGAGAATTATACACAAATTTAAAAGAAATCAAGATTCCCGCAGGAGAATCGCTTGTGCTTATATTGCAAAAATAAAAGTCATTAATTGAATATGAATCAGCGTATAAAAAGGGTTTTTATTATTTTAATCCTCATCATTAGTCAGGTAGCATTAGACCAAATTACCAAAGAAATCGTCAGAGAAAAATTGGAATACCATGAAGACATTTCGATTTATAAAGACAATCTTATTCTGACAAAAGTCGAAAATCAAGGAGCATTTCTAAGCCTTGGGGCAAATCTTCCTCCACAAACCCGCACGATTTTGCTTTCCATACTCCCCGCCCTTGTTGTCTTTGGGGCAATTGGCTTCCTCTTTACCCAAAAAAATATGACACGAGTGATGACTATTGGGCTTAGTTGCGTCATTGCAGGAGGAATAGGAAACCTTATCGACCGGATATTATACGGCTCCGTAACAGACTTCATGTTTATTAACCTTGGAGGGATATTCCGCACCGGAATTTTTAATATCGCGGATATGTCTATCATGACCGGGATTTTTCTGACAATGATTCCTATGGTTCTTACAAAGAAGCAAGACCAAGAAACTGTTTAAATAATTTATATTCAGCCAAAACAGTTACCTTTCGCTCCTAATTCGTTAAAAAAATATCCTTTAAAATGCTAAATTGTGGACTTTACCGCCTTGCTTATGTATAAAATCTCCTGACTCTGTCTTTAATCTTCTCTTCCAAACAGTTCCTATATCTTTAATCTGAATGGTAGAGTACTACTCCTTTTCGGAAAATTCTTCTTTTATTTGCTTTACGGGTAACGTACAACATATTGAAAATCAATACTATTTTAAACAAACCAATAATCTTCAAGAAAGATTTTTATTTTTTTAAAAAATTTTCAAAACTTTTTTTTAGGTACTCTGTTAATATTTTCAAAAATATGTGTACTAATAAAACGAAGGAAACTTTTTATTAAACCAAAGTTTCCTAAACAAGTGATAGGTTGTTTTCTATTTATAAATGGACACCAAAAACAGAATACTTCGTCAAGCTCAAATTCTCTTTATGCGCTACGGCATTCGTAATATATCTATGGATGATATTGCCAGAGAGTTGGGCGTTTCCAAAAAAACTATTTATCAAACCTTTCCTGATAAGGCAGCAATTGTTCATGCCGTCATGCAGGCGCATAGCCAGGGAGAAAAGATAGTGATGAATGAAATTAGGCAAAAAACACAGAATGCGCTGGAAGAACTGGTAGAAGTGCTTCATTACATATCCCGAACCTTACAACTGGCTTCCCCCATGTTGATATACGAGATGAAAAAATACTATCCAGAGTCTTGGCAGTTCTTTCGCAAGAATGAAGACGAATTTCATCTCCCACATATCCGAAGCAACTTGGAAAGAGGCATAGAAGAGGGGCTTTTCCGTTCAGATATCAAAGTAGAAGAAATTTCCCGCTTCCGACTTGGAATGCTTGATGCCATTCTAGACACAAAGCTATTTCCTCATGATGTGTTTAATCAAAATGAGGTGATGATAGAAATATCGCGTTTTTATATCCATGGGCTACTTACGGATAAAGGAAGAGTGGCTTTGTCAGAATTAGTGCTAACCTTCTAATAATACTTATTCATTCTTATAATCAAGAGTAAAGAAGACATAAAATGAACACGACTCGTTTTAGTAAACATAAAAATTTCGTAGTTCACTATCTTACAAATCCATTTGAAATTAGTATATCAATAACATATTAGACTTTTTATGAGGTTAATTTTGAAAATGTCGGGAATTGTGGTGGTTATGTGGTGTTTCCTTAGCGGAGAAAGTCTTGCACAAACACCCTCTGCTTACGATTTTAGTATTAAAGAGTGTGTTTCTTACGCGCTCGAACATCAAAACAGCATTCAGATGGCACGTTTTGATGAGTATATCGCGGATAAGAAGATGGATGAATTGATGGCCGGAGCATATCCTCAGATTTCGGGTAGTGTAAACCTCCAAGGAAATATTCAGCGTCCGCAGTTCTTGCTTTCATTTGCCCCCGGTCAGCCGGTACAGAAAGTCCCTGTAGGGCAGCCTTGGCAGCATAATGCGGGAATAAATCTTGGTCAATTGGTTTTTGATTGGAGGTTTTTTATCGGATTAGATGCCACGAAAGCCTTCAAGCAACTGGCAGAAATGAATACTCAAAGGACAAAAGACGAGGCAGTAAATCAAGTGGTTGCTGCCTATTATGTCGCTTTAGGCACTAAGGAAAATGGAAAACTCCTTGATATTAATATGGAGCGACTACAAAAGCTCCTCAAAGATACAGAGGCAATGTATCGTAATGGACTAGTAGAGCAAACAGATGTGGATAGAATTCAAATTTCAATCAACAACATAAAAACCGAAAAATCAAAATTTGACCGGATGTATGAATTGTGCATCGATTTGCTGAAATTTCAGATGGGTATGCCCTTAGCCTCTACCCTGACCCTAACGGAAGAACTACCAGAAGTAAAAGTAGGCAAAGATGATTGGGTAAACCTTGTGAATCCTGATTTTAGCAAAAGACGGGAGTTTCAGATAATGAAACAGCAAGTATTGCTCGAAAGTTACAACCGGAAGCAAATCCTTGCAAACCTATATCCTAATGTATATGGTTTTGGATATTATCAGTTTAATATGCAAGGCAAACCGGTATTCACTTTTGATGAAAATGCCACGTTTAGCACCTCCGCCGCAGGGCTTAAAATCAATATCCCCATTTTCGATGGGTTTCAGGTAAGGAATAAGATACAACAATCCGATATTGCACTAAGAAAACTCTTCCTGACAGAAGAGATACTTGTAAATGGACTGAGTATGGAGTTAAATAACGCAGTTACTACCCTGATTAATAATCAAGATACCTACAAGTTTCAGGAAGAAAACGTTGCACTCGCTCAAAGTGTGTTTGATAAAGCAAAGCTAAAATATAAAGAAGGCGTTGGTTCCAGCCTTGAAGTAAACAATGCAGAAGTCGCGCTCAAAGAAGCCATGCAAAACTTGCTC
>CAUJFT010000125.1 GCA_963169475.1 Bacteroidota bacterium
ACGGAGGAGGAGTAACCGGTCAAGCAGACTCTATCAGAATGGGGTTATCCCGCGTTTTGCAAGAGATGCAACCCGAAACCCGCCCTGCACTTAAAAAAGCAGGATTCCTTAGAAGAGACTCCCGTATGGTTGAGCGTAAGAAATTTGGTAAACGTAAAGCAAGAAGAAGCACACAATTCTCTAAACGTTAATCCCAAATTTTGTTTTCACGAACCAATAGGTTCACTTTATCTATACCGTTTATTATTACAATTTAATTCAATTTTTAATTCTCGTAAAGAATTATGGTATCTTACCAAGACTTACTTGATGCCGGCGTACACTTCGGACACTTAAAGAAAAAAAGAAATCCGAAGATGACTCCTTATATTTTCATGGAGAAAAATGGCATTCACATTATAGATTTAAATAAAACTACAAAAATGTTGGAAGAAGCAGCTCTTTTTGCAAAAGGGATTGCAGTATCCGGCAGAAAAATTCTCTTCGTAGCTACCAAAAAGCAGGCAAAAGAAATCGTTGAAGCAGAAGCAAAACGTATTGGAATGCCCTACGTAACAGAGCGTTGGCTTGGGGGTATGCTTACAAACTTTAATACACTCCGCAAGAGTATTAAACGTAAGCAAACCATTGAAAAAATGAAAACTGACGGCACTTGGGAGCGAATCAACAAAAAAGAGAGAATCATGATTGACCGCGAGCTTGAAAAACTCAACAAGGTACTTGGAGGCATTGAAGACATGCAACGACCTCCTTCCGCCTTGTGTATCGTGGACGTAAACAAAGAACATATCGCAGTAAAAGAAGCCCGTATCCTCAATATTCATACTATCGGAATGGTGGATACGAATAGTAATCCGAACGACGTAGATTTCCCAATCGCCTCAAATGACGATGCCGCTAAATCTATACAGTTGATTATGCGTACTATCGGAGATGCGGTAATTGAAGGCTTACAAGAAAGAAAAAAACAAAAAGAAGACGAAAAAATTCGCGAAGAAGCAAACCGCCAAAAGGAGGAAACGCCTACCGCCGAGTAATCATCTTATGCTTGTTGTCTATAAAACTGTCTGGAAACTTGTTTCGGGCAGTTTTTTTATTTATGGTTCTTCCACCTTATAAACATTCTGTTTTCTATTACTCTATACCATGTTTTTTTGAACATACAAGAGCATGGGCTAAACAGTATGAAGTAAGTAATACTTGTTTTTTTAATCATAAATAACGGATATTAATAAAACTAAAAACTAATCACTAAAAACTAATCACTAAAAACTAATCACTAAAAACTAATCACTAAAAACTAATCACTAAAAATCCCCCAAAAAGTTGTAAATTGCAGCCCCAAACTGCATAAATATCGGCGGACTTTCGCACCATAAATATATATGAAAATCATTGATGCCTACATCATAAAACGTTTTTTTTACGCCTTTTTTTTCATGCTTTTTGCTGTAGTTGTCATTACTGTGATAGTGGACCTTGTAGAAAAAATTGATTATTTTCTCGAAAAAAAACCACCCATTAATGAATTAATCTTTGGTTATTACCTCAAATTAATCCTATACTACGCAAACATGTTTGCTCCCATTTGCGTATTTCTTGCGGTGATATTCTTTACCTCCCAAATGGCACAACGAAGCGAGCTTATTGCTATTTTGGCGACTGGAACCAGCTTTTATCGTTTGCTCATACCCTATCTTGTCGTTGGCATAACCCTTGCCCTTATTTCTTTCGCGCTTACTGGCTACGTAGTTCCCAAAGCCACAGAGGAGCGGATAGATTTTGAATACAAATATACCCCCAAACGAAAAGTATCCCGCGACAGAGATATTCATAAAAGAGTAATTGTTGATAAAAAAACGGCAACCGAGGTGTATGTTTATATGACCTATTTTGACAATAAACGGAACGAAGCCTTTGGTTTTACGATGTCAAGATTTGTCAGAGGGCAATTAACGGAAAAACTCTCTGCCCAAAAAGCTATTTGGCAAGACTCTATACAAAAATGGGAATTAAGAGACATCATCATAAGAAAAATCATAGGAGATAAAGAAAACCTTCAAAAAATTCAGAAAGCGGACACCACCTTTAATCTTGGACCCGGAGATATTTTTATTGTAGAGCAGAAATCCGAAACGATGAACACTCCTAAATTAGTAGAATTTATTCATAATGAAGAAATTAGAGGTTCGGAAATCCTCAACGACTTAAAAGTCCAACGCTATCGTCGTTTCTCTGACCCGGTAGCTCTGATTATTCTGACAATCATTGGATATGCGATATCTTCGCGAAAATCCAGGGGAGGTACTGCACTTCAGATTGGAATAGGGGTATTAATTAGTATTGTTTATATAGCTTTATTGTTAGCAGGTACGCTCTTTGTGGGAGACAGCTTTAACGCAGAAATAGCGGTATGGATTCCCAACATTCTATTTTTCCCAATCTCAATCTTTTTGCTTAGGCTTGCGCCTAAGTAGGGGAGGGAGAGGTTGTCGTAATACTATGATTCTCCATTTTAGGTAAAACTAAACAAAAAACAAAACCATTGGCTGCTATCTACATACATATTCCATTTTGCAGGAAAGCCTGCACCTACTGTGACTTTCACTTTGTAACCTCACTAAAACAGAAAAAAAACATAGTAGAGGCGATACAGCAAGAATTGAGTATAAGAAAGAATTTTTTCCCGAAGAAAGATGATAGTGTACAGACCATTTACTTTGGAGGAGGAACGCCCAGCGTATTAGAGCCTGCGGAAATTCAAGCAATTTTAAATACAATATACAAGCATTACGTCATTGATAGAGACAGCATTAACGAAATCACCTTAGAATGTAATCCGGAAGACCTCACGGAAGAATACATAATCGCTCTGAAAGATAAAACAGACATTAATAGAATCAGTATTGGGATTCAATCCTTCATAGAAAGAGACCTTCAATGGATGAACCGCGGACACTCTGCTACCTCAATAGATACAATCATTCAACATTGCAGGCGAGAAGGCTTTAAGAATATTACCATAGACCTTATATTGGGGATACCCAACCTAACTGAAGAAGAATGGAGAGAAAACCTATTCAAAGCCGTTTCCCTTGATATAGAACACTTATCTGTCTATGCTCTTACGGTAGAAGCAAAAACCACACTTGCCCATCAGGTACGTAAAAATAGGGTACAAATGCCTGATGATGAGGCTTTTGAAAAACAATTTATGATAACCCATGAAGTTCTCACTCAAGCGGGCTACCTCCACTACGAACTCTCCAACTACGCAAAACCTAAGTTTCTTTCCGTCCATAACCGTTCCTATTGGAAAGGGACTCATTATTTAGGCGTAGGACCTTCCGCACACAGCTATGACGGAAAGGAAAGAACATGGAACTTGGCTAATAATTTTCTTTATCTACAAAAAATAAAAGAAGGACAGGAGCCAACACAGGATACCGAGTTACTTACCGATGAAAATCGCTATAATGAATACATTATGACACACCTAAGAATCGCAGAGGGATTAGATACAGAATATATGAAAATCACATTTGGAAAACAGCCCGAACAACTATATCCAGATATAATTAGAGAAATGCTTACCTCACATTACCTTTATCAAGAAAATGCCCGCCTAAAACCTACCCTTAAAGGCTGGATGGTTTCGGATTATCTTGCATCGGAGTTATTTATATAAAGGGCTTTTAGTTACTCCCCCAAAACACTAAACGGACAATGGCTCCTATATCAAATCCTAAAAACATACGGAGCATAAAACCAAACAAGCACGAGGGTCATAACCTTTCGTGCTTGTTTGGTTCTATATAAACACTCAACTTGGATTAATTTTCGGCTTTACCGCTTAACTTGTCAAGCTCAATTCTTGCAGAAGGTTTATAGGGACCAAACATAGCCGTTTGAAAAGCCTTTTTAGCCATCTCATTGTCTCCATTTTTCTTTGCAGCTTTACCCATGAGGAAAGAGAATTTAGCTTTTGCCTTATTATCTGTGGAAGCCGTTACAAGTCCTTCAAGGTCTTTGATGGCATCGGCATACCTTCCGGCAGAATAATTAGCCTTGGCGCGCATATACAAAAGATTGTTGTTAGTTGGATAGGCGGTGATTGCTTCATTCAGGGAGCTTAAAGCCCCATAAAAATCATTATTCTGCATTTGAATCTGCGCAAGCATAAGAATCAACTTTGCTTTGGCCGCTGCATCTTTTTCTACCTCAATAGCCTTTTGGAAGTTTTCCGAAGCCCCTCTAAGGTCATTTTGTTTACGTGATATCTTGGCACGAAGCACATAGGCTCCGGTAAAATTGGGTTGAATTTCAAGGCTTTTTTGGAGATTGGTCTCTGCATCTTCAAACTCATCACTCAAGTAGTAGCTTGCTGCAATTTTGTAGTAATAAACATTATTACTCTTCATTAATTGTTGATTGATAAGCTGCTGAAAGGGACCGTAATTTGCTTTTGCCCAAGCCTTCTTGGCATTATCAATATCATTGAGCTTATAATAGCTTAATCCGAGTGCGTAATAATATTGAGCCTTTTCGGCAGGAGAAAGTGTTCCAAAAGCGGGAGCTTCTGTAGAAGCAAGGTAATCGTTCTTAGCACCCGTCCAATTTTCCTCCGCCGCTTTGATTTCTCCTGCATAATATAACACCTTCATATTTGTTGGGTCTATCTTCTGGGCTTCTTCCCAATGCTTTTTGGCATCAAAACTTTTATTCTGTTTTAAGAGAAGGTTTACAAGAATCAACTCATATTGTACTTTTCTTCCTGTTATTTTTTCGTTCTCGGCTGCTAACGCATAATAATAGATGGTATTGTCCATGTCCTTCTCATCTTTGTAGAGTTTTGCAATTTGAGCGTAGGCGGGGGTATATTCCTTATTATTATCAATACTTTTTTGGAAAGAGGCTTTTGCTTCAACTAATTTTTTTTCTTTTTGCTCACAAAGCCCCTTTTGAAAATAGTACTTATAGTTAGTCGGCTCTAATTTTATCGCCTCTTCGTACTTCTGAATTGCGTCTGCACAGCGATTTTGCTTACGCATTTCTTCTGCAATGAGGTAAACACTACGTCCGCTCCCTGCGGGTTGGGCTACAGAGAGGTTCAGATAAAAAGTAAATAATAATAAGAATACAATAATAAAATTCTTTACCTTCATATTTCTTGATTTATTTAGAATGTAATGTTTATCCATGAGGTTTAACGATTTAAAAATGAAACAAAATATTTATTTTCGGGGACAAACATATTAAAAATTTCAGTAATATTTAAATATTTTTAAGATAAATTTATAATCTGGCGCAAATAGAAATATTTTTTTTTGAAATTAAAAAAAATTTAGACAAATTTCAATCTTTTTTGTACTCAATTCTCTTCGCAAGATATAACGAATTTGAGGGGGCATTAGTCTTTTTTTTGTAGAAAAAAAGTATGATAAATGAATATTCTTTGTCTCTCAAAAATGACCTTACTTTTTATTTAAGTAGATGATTTTAGCCCTTCTAATCGGTACATCCACCCGGATATTTGCTGTGAAAGAGGGCTGATTGCGATATAAAAATAAATAACAGGAAAAAATTTAAAGAAACCTCTTTTGATAGTATTGTCAATAGAGGCTGCCGTAAATATATTAACAATCAATCCAAACCCAATAAATAAAATAAGAACCCAGACAGAAACCTCCCAGCCTTTCAGGCTTCGGGTTACTATAAGACTTAATATGAACCATAAAAATAGTATCATAAAAGCATAACCATAGTATATTTCATTTAATACTAACTTGTTTATGATGTCAGAATAAGCTACAAGCAGACTTCCGATATTTCCTGCATTTTCTCCAATTTGATTTTGAGGGACGCGCGGCAAAAGCTGGAAAAAGAGGATATTCCATAAAGTAAAAAATACCGCTGGAATCGCTGAAAATGCTCCGGCACGAAAAAGCGCCTCTTTCATTCCTATTTTTCGACTGATAATAAAAATAACCAATGCCCCGAATGGGATAAACACTATACTATCCGAACGGCTCCATACACTAAACCCAAACATCAGTGCGGATAAAATTAGGGTTTTAAGCGTACCATCTTGCGTAGCGGTATAAAAATAAACTACTCCTGCCCCGAAAAATACAGCAGTACTATAATCAGTGAGGAACATAAAAGAATAAGCATACATTTCGGGGATAGCAATTAATAAAAAGGTGCAAATTCCTGCAATAACAGGATGCGTAATGGAGCGTGTTTTTCCATAAAACCACAGAAAAAATGCCCCACAAACTACCCCTAACCAAGTTTGCCCTATTGTATGTCCTGCAAGCCGGTAAAGCAACTGTGAAAACGTAGTAAAGGGGGCATAAAACATTTGGTTCTGAATATGTCCACTTAAATTAGGATGAGTAAATGCCGAAGAAATAATATGCCCTTCTTTTGCTGCATATTTTGCTACCATATCCATACCTACAATGGCATCATAAGGTGTAACAGGAAGATAATAGGCTCTCCATGAAGAGATATAAACAAGATATAATCCCATCAAGATAAATGGAATTTCATAGATTTTGGCATCAAAGGGGCTTTTAAGGATATGCTGAAATAAAGCCAATGATTTTTTGTAACCGATATGACAAAATAGGGAAATCACTATCATTCCTCCCAAGACGGAGCCGGAAGTAAGGTTGATGTGTAGCAACTCCATAAAATAAACCATAACGGTATGTACCCCCATACCAGTAAGTACTGCCAGACCTGCAAGCTCCGCTCTTTTACGTACTGCCTCAAAATGTGCAAGAATACCTAAACCAGCTATGAGATGAAGAAGAATATATAGGATTATCATAGAAATTTTGATGTGTGTATAAAACTAAGGATACGATGCTTATTTAGCTTGATATAGAGTGATAATCTGATTCCGAATCGAGTCATTTTTTAATTCTACTAACTGAATCCCTCCTTTTTTATCGTAAATCAAGGCTTTGGTCGCTTGGGGGCGCAGGGTTTCATTGGTGAAAGCACAAGTTTTTACTTCGCTATTCATATAGTAAAACACATAAGGATTACTCCAATTATTGGGGTTTTGCTCATTTTTCTGAACATATTCCTTGGGCGGAAGTAAAAAGATGTCATCGGGCTTGAGGTTTTGAGCAATAATCTTAGGAATCATATAATTACCTCCATGGCGGGACTGCATCCTTTGCTCCTCACCCATATTTTTCTTTTGTTGAGGGATTTCTTCATAATATTTAGATACACGGCTCCACCAATTCTCTTGATGTCGGGGTAATTTCAATAAAATGAGAATTGCAAATGCAGAAATAAGGGTTAATATAACTTGTCCTGCTATGGGTGAAATGAGCGTTGTTTGGCTATCTCCACTACCCTTAGGCTTTTGTGGGTTTAGGTTTCTTTGTTTTGACATATAGTTTATATTTGATACCGGTGCAAATATAAACACTGTTTGCCAAAAAGAAAATATTTATCCAATAACCTTCGCAGAGATACGGAGTTTTTTATTAAAAATATTTGATTGATAGAAAGGAATAGATGCGAGAAAGTTTTATCTTAGTGGGATATTTTATCTAAAAAAGTACTGAGGATACGATTAAATTTATCGGGCTGCTCCATCATTGCAGCGTGTCCACAATGGTCTATAAATCGAAGTGTAGATTCCGGCATAAGTGTGTTAAATTCATGGGCTACGTGGGGAGGGGTAATATTATCATTGAGTCCCCATACGAGTAGGGTAGGGGTCTTAATCCCCGAAACCTCCTTACTAAGGTTTTCTTTCTGGGCAGAGCGTGCAAAGCGCAATACACGCAATGCTTTATAATTGTCATTTACAATCCCAAAAACTTCATCTACTAATTCTTTGGTAGCCGTTTGAGGAGAGTAAAAAGTATATTCTACGCGTTCTTTAATGAATGGATAAGACTTATATCGCGGAAATTCGCTTCCCATTCCCGATTCATACAAACCGGAGCTGCCTGTAAGTACTAGTCCACGCACCTGATTAGGGAAGGATAATGTGTATTTAAGAGAAACATGCCCACCGAGTGAGTTACCAATTAGAATAGGATTCTCTATTTTTTTATAATTGACAAAGGCCCGAATAAAGTTTTTAAGCCCTTCTACGGACGGCTCTACCTCAAAAGACGGCTTTTCATAAACCGGCATAAGCGGGATAAAGATTTTATACCTATCAGAGAAATGATTAATGACGCTTCTCCAATTGCTTAATGCTCCAAATAACCCATGAATGAGCAACAACGGACTGCCTTCTCCTTCCTCAACGTACTTAAAATCTCCATCTTCTTTTATTCTGATGATACTCATAAAGGCTTTCTAAATTTAGATTTGGAAATGCAAAATAAACTATCTTATCCCAACAATCCAATTTTTTATCATAATATTTCCTTTTTCCGTGAGAATAGATTCCGGGTGAAACTGAACCCCTGTTAGTGGAAGGCTTTTGTGGCAAATTGCCATGATTTCATTTTCGGCGGTTACCGCGGTGATTTCTAATGAATCTGGCAGGTTTTCCGGTTTGATAATGAGGGAGTGGTATCGCATAACCGATAATGAGTTTTTTAACCCTTTAAAAATATTGGATTTTTTATGCAAAATCGCGGAAGTTTTTCCGTGCATGGGGCGCGTAGCCTTTACAATAGATGCTCCCAGAATCTCTGCCAGAATCTGATGTCCAAGACAAACCCCTAATATGGGGATTTTATCCATAAAATATCTTACTGCGGGATAGGAGATGCCGCTTTCAATGGGTTTTCCGGGACCAGGAGAAATAATTAATGCTTTGGGGGATTTATTGGTAAGGGCTTCTAAGCTACATTCATCATTTCGGATAACCGTCAAATCTGCATACCGTCGTACAACGTCTGCAAGATTATAGGTGAAAGAGTCGTAATTATCTATCAAATAAATCATTACCGGACTGTTGGCGGCTTAGAACTTCCTTTGGGTTTTACGACTTTTGGCTTTGCTGGCTCTGTTTCTTTGGCGATTTCTGATTTGGGATAATCAGGAGTATAAACTCCGGTATTTCTATCCAAACGAACCTCTCTATCTTTCTCATTTGCAGGTGGAGCGGGTGTTGCGTTCCTTTCGGGCGTTTTGCGTTCGTTATCCGGGGGTGTTACCGTTACACTTGGGGTGTTTTTTACTACGGGGTCATCGGGGGCTGGCGTAACCGGTAAATCATTATTTGCGGGTTTAATCACCCTCCCGACTTCACCAATCATTTTTTGGATTAATGGGATTTCTGTAAATAGGCTTGAGACCAAATTCATTCCAAAATCACGAACTTTAGGGTAGAGTACGGAATTTCCTATCATATTAGCAGGAGGGAGGTTTACACTACTTAGGAAAAGGGTGGCAAAACTAATAATGAGAGAGGTTTTCAGCGCGCCCCAAACTACCCCTACTGCTTTCCCTACACTATTAGGAACGGGGCTTACCTTGCCTACATAACCACTAAATCCTGAAAGTAGAAAATGAAGGATAAAAAAGACTCCTCCAAATATTAGTAGCCCGCTTAGGTAGGGAGCAAGAGAAGGGGGAACTTCAAAGTTATTCAGTAAAAATTCATCAAGATAACTATAAAACTTGATTCCGCATAGAGCTGCTACAACAATGGCAGCACGCTGTATCGGTTTTTCTACTCCATCGCTGTACCCTTTAAAGCAACCGTACAAAATAACCCCCCCAATAAGGAGGTCTATAAAATTTATAGAAGGTCCGCCGGCTGCCATTTTTGTATTATGTATGATTTAAATATAAGTTAAACAAATCCCTTGTAGGAGACACTAAGTAAGTGTTTTACCCTAATAATTTTTTTACAGTTTCTGAAATTAATTTCCCATCTGCTTTGCCCGCAAGTTTTTTGGAGGCTACTCCCATTACTTTGCCCATCTCTTTGGCAGAAGTTGCACCGGTTTCGGCGATAATGGCTTTGATATCTAACTCCAATTCTTCTTGTGTCATCGCTTTGGGTAAATATCTTTCGATGATTCTTAGTTCTGCTTCTTCTTGTTCCGCCAAATCTTCTCTACCGTTATTTCGGAATTGCTCTATAGAGTCTTTTCTTTGTTTTGCTTGTTTGATAAGTAGTTTCATTTCTTCGTCAGCGGTTAGTTCGGCGGCGACCCTGCCTTCGGCAGTTTCTGCTAATAAGATAGCGGATTTAATTGCACGCAGTGCTGTTAGGGCTATTGAGTCTTTGGCGCGCATTGCGTCCTTAATGTCGTTGTTAATTGTTTCTTTTAAGCTCATTTTTCTGTTTTTTACAAAATCCTTATACGGAACTTTTATGGGGTTTGTTACAATCTCATCTTAACGATAATTTACGCAAAGCAACAAAATCTTTTTTGTTTATGCAAATAAATGATTATCAATTATTGAAAAGTGTCTATTTAAATTAAAAATTTAAGTGGAACTACATAAGTATCAAGGGAATTTATTCAGGAAGTTTTTTACACTGAATCCCATTTTCTTGGCAAAACGTTAAAATTGCAGGTAAAGTTTCGCGTAGGCGCGGAAAGGCTTTTTCACTGTCGTGGAATACAACTATAGAGCCATTTTGGTAATTTTCAACGATATTACGAATACAAAAAGCAGCATCTTTGGTAGTGTCAAAGTCTCCGCATAGAATATCCATCATAGCAATTCTGTACTTCTTTTTTACCTGCCGTAGTTGTCCAAACCGAAGCCTCCCGTAAGGGGGGCGAAACCACAGAGGCTTAGTTCCTATGATTGGAGTAATAACAGATTCCCCTTTTTGGACATCTTCCATATATACAGAGAGGGGTGTTTTCCAGCCGTCTTTGTGAGAAAAGGTATGATTACCGATTAGATGCTTTGCTGCTTTAATGCTCAAAGCGGTTTCGGGGTAAAGGGTTACATTCTTTCCAATAAGAAAAAAAGTAGCTTTAGCATTGTAATTTTTTAGCAAAGATAATACCCAAGGAGTAATCTCCGGATGCGGTCCATCATCAAATGTCAAATAGATTACCGGTTTTTCCTCCGGAATGCGCCACGTCAGTCCTGAAAATAATCTTATAATCCATGCTGGTGTTTTGGAAAAATACATGGTTTATTGGCGGTTTATAATTAACGATAAATTGGCCAAGTAGAAACAGCACTGCCTCTATGTTTGACGATAAAAGCAGTGCCAAATAAATATAGGCTACGAAGAAAAAAGAACTATAATCTTGCTAAAAGTTCTTTTTTCTTTTCATTAAACTCCTCATCGGTGAGAATCCCTGCGTTTTTCAGTTCGCCAAGCTCTTTAAGAAGCTTCATGATGTCATCTTTGGAAGCGGGAGGTTGGTTTTCAGGGTTTTGCTTTTGCATATTTTGCATCATCATATTTGCCATCATTAGGCTTGCCATATCCATACCCGGTTGAGAAACGTTTCCGCCAGATTTAGCGGCTTCTTCTAAGCTTTTGGCTTGCTGAAACATCATAAACTTTTGCAAATCTCCCACCATATTCATTTGGGTGTTTTTGCGGAGGTACTCTTGAAGCTCATCAGGAAGCGTAATCCCTTGAATGTTAAAGTCTGTGATTTCTACGCCAAATCCCTCAAAATATACTTTAATAGCAGGTAAAAGTGCTGAAACAAATGCTGATTTATTGGCTTGCATTTGGACGAAGGAGAAATTACCTTCTGCCATTTTTGCTACGATTTCCGTAAATTTATCTATTAATTTGGAGCGGAATGTTCCTTCTACTTCGTCTAACGTTACGACATGGTCGGTTCCACAAATTTGTTTGAAAAATACTTCAAAGTTTTTGATTTTTAAGTTGTAAGAACCGTAAGCCCTAAACTCTACTTGCCCAAACTTACTGTCGGGAATAGTTACCGGGGAAGGAGTACCCCATTTATTATCTGTAAACTGACGGGTGTTGAAGAAATAAACATCTACCTTGAAGGGCGACTCAAATCCATATTTCCATGAGCGTAGAGTGGTCAAGATTGGCATATTTCGGGTGGTAAGCTCATACCTTCCCGGAACATATACATCTGCCATTTTTCCCTCGTTG
>CAUJFT010000126.1 GCA_963169475.1 Bacteroidota bacterium
GCACTACTACATCATAATCACTATTTTTCAGGACTTCTCCTATTTCCTTGGCTCTTTCGTTTTTCTTGGTAAATGTAATCATGTTTGGAAGCATATAAATATTCCAAGTAAGGATTTTCAGATGTGTTTTTTTCGTGATACTATCATTTTGAGCTTCAACGGACTGGGAAGCAATCAAGAGCGACAAACACACAAATAACAATAATTTTTTCATGAATTTACAAGAAAGTTAAAGTAATCTCGCAAAGGTAATAAAATACGATTATAGAACGAAAGGATATAGATAAATATTTGTAGAAAGAGAGGGAAAAATGTACTTTTGTACCCTAAAATATATATATTCTATGTTTGATTTTACAAATGCCAAGCTGTCTCAAGTAGTGATTCACCAAGTGGGGAATAAAAATAAATCGGAGGAATTTCAGCTTTCTCCTAATCTGCTCCATGTAGGCGCGCCGGTCTTAAAAGAATTGTTGCTAAAATACTTTCTTCATCCTTTTAAGGAAACCGCTTTGTACAACCTCGCCCACGAAGATGATTTGAGAATGAATGAAATTTATACTTTTGTGGCTAATATATTTGAGGATCCTTCTTGTTTTTATGAATTGAGCTGTTCGGCGGCAAGGCATTTATATGATAAATCTGACCACCCCAGAATCAAATCGGGGGAGTTTTATATGGTCTATTTTAAGGAGTGTGTCCTTGATGATGAGGTTGCAGATGCGATTGGTTTTTTCAAATCGGAGCATAGAGATACTTTTCTCAAAGTAGAACACGAAGATAGTGGCATACGGGTTGGGTATGAGAGCGGGATTAATGTCAATCGTTTGGATAAAGGCTGCCTAATCTTTAACATAGATAAGATAAAAGGGTATGTTGTAGCGGTTGTGGACGCAAGTAACAAAAGCGAGGCGCAGTTCTGGAAAGACGATTTTTTGAGAGTTAAGGATAGAGAAGACCATTTTTATCATACTCAAAACTTTCTACATGTATATAACCATTATTTAGAAGAAAGTCATACTCCGGAAGAAAAACCAGAAGTAATTGATATTCAAAAGAAAACCATGCAGTTTTTTAAAGAAGAAAAAGTGTTTGATGTACATAAATTCGAGGAAGAAATACTACAAGAGCCGGAAAAAATCGAAACTTTTCGGAATTTTAAAAAAGAATACGAGGAAAGTCATCAAACCTCAATCCCCGAAGATTTTAAAATTTCAGCTCCTGCTGTAAAAACGGCAAAAAAACAATTTAAAAATACCCTAAAACTTGATGCTAACTTTGTCATTCAGGTTCTAAATAGTAATGCCATTATTAAAAGAGGATATTCGGAGGAAACAGGGCAAAAGTTTTATCAGCTTTTTTATGAAAATGAAATAACGTAGGGAAATTCGGCTTCTGCCTGCTTTGTGCTTGACTTTGTCTTGTATATCGGCAAATGAATGATAGTCCTTTACCATGGAAAAGGGCTATCATTATAAATATCAATCGCGTATCTATAAATCCACAATACCTAGTAAATATCAAATTTAAGTAGATAACCCTTATGGATTATCGGCAACTTTTATCTCTTATTCTTGTTAGATAAACAAGGGTAATCTCATTTTACAAACTCAATATTTCAATGTTATAATCATTCATACTTATCCAAACTTAAATATTATGAAATCAATATTCCATACTATTCTTGCATTTTTGTCTCTACACTTTTCATGGGTTGAAACCTCAAAAAAGGAGGGTCTTCCTCCAGATACAGATTTATGGAAAAAATATAGTTATTTTCATGCTACTCACCCCCAAGAGCGGGTCTATCTTCAAACGGATAAGCCCTATTATCTACCCGGTGAAACGGTTTGGTTTTCGGTATTTCTCCGGAACGCCTCCCACTTTTCTCCAAAAACGATAAGTGATGTTGTAAAAGTAGAATGGATAAACCCTAAGGGAGAAGTAGTCCAAAGATGGTCGTTAGAACCCAAGAACGGGATAGGAATAGGAGACTTCGTATTGTCCAAAACCGCAATCGGGGGTATCTATAAATTGAAATGCTATTCGGAGTGGCAAAAAAACGAGCATTTCCCTAGCTTTTTTGAGAAGGAAATCATCGTACAATCTTTCCTTATCCCGCCGGTCAAAATGAAATTAGATTTTGAAAAAAAATCGTATGGAGAAGGGGAAAACGTAACCGTAAATTTACTATTGGAATCCAATGAGAATCTGCCTTTGGCGGGCTATTCGTTAGAATATACAGTAGAAATTGAGGGAGAAGAATGGCGCAAAAAATCAGAGAAAACAGATAACAAAGGGAAGGCTATCTTGGATTTTGCCCTACCTAAAAACCTAAATTCTCCCGATGGATTGATTAATGTTCGTTTTCGCTATCAAGGAAAAATAGAGGCTATTAGCCGAAGTATTCCCATAGAGCTTCAAAAGTTAAATATAGTTTTTTTTCCGGAAGGAGGAGATTTTGCTGCGGGCTGTAATCAAAAAATTGCGTTTAAATCTATCAATAGCCATGGAAAACCCGCAGACATTCGCGGCTTTATTTTAGATTCAAAAGGTAAAAAAAGGGGTGATTTTGTGTCCTTTCATCAAGGCATGGGAGCGTTTTTTTTGAAAGCAAGCCCTCAATTTACGTATGAAATGCACCTTACACACCCCTTCAAACAAGTGGTAAAATTACCTATTCCGTTGTCCAATATTTATCGTTTAGCCGTAACAATTCCCGAAAAAAACCAAGCCCATGTTTCTGTATTCGCCCCTTTGGAGGGGAGGGTTTATTTGTTGGGAACTATGCGGGGAAAACCGTATTATTTCCAAAAATTAACCGTAAAAAAAGGAGAAAACCTTTTTAATATTCCTTTAGAAAACCTGCCTTCCGGGATTCTTCAATTTACCCTCTTCGATGAAAATCAACTACCCATCAATGAACGTTTGGTAATGATAAATACGCATAGACAATTGGCATTTAAAATAAGTACTGATAAAGAAAAATATTTACCTCGCGAAAAAGTAATTGTAACTATAGAAACATTGGATAGCGCGGGAAAACCGGTAGCGGCGGACTTCTCGCTTTCTGTGGTAGATGACGCATTATTGAGCTTTGCTGATGACAAATCCTCTACGATTTTATCTTGGTTATTGGCAGAGGCAGAAATTAAAGAAAAGGTAGAAGACCCTACTTTTTATTTTGACCCCAAAGAGCCAAAGGCTTCAGCCGCCTTAGATTACCTTATGCTTACCGCCGGATGGCGAAAATTTGAATGGGAAGAAATTTTGGCAGATAGTAGTTCTCAACCTAAATACGCTCCCGAACAAATCCAATTGAGCGGTAGGATTACCGACAATGCTGACAGAGGAATCGCCTATGCACAACTGTATTTCCCCTCCCAAAATCAATATATGTTTACCAATGAAAAAGGGGATTTTACTTTTTTAAGAAACACTTTTACCACTTATCCTTTCAGTTTTTTTGTAACGGTTCCGGGCATTATACCACAAAAAATCACCGTAAAAAGCCCTAATTCAAAGATATATATCAGAATGATAAAACAACAGAACCTAATCATGGCTATAGATACGCTTAAGGGAAGTTTGATAGATACATTAAGATTATATAACCACACAAAAATTCCTGTTTTTTCTAAAAATATGCAAATAGAGGGGCATTTTTTACCGAATATATCCGACAATACACAAGCCTCCTTTCTACATGCCCAAGCAGAATCTAACCAAGTATTATTGCTTCAAACTTTGGAAGAAAATCACAAGGCTTTGGAAAACACAAAGGATAAAAGAGAAATAGAAAAAATAAGGAATACGATTCTCCTTTTAGAGCAACGTATAGCAGAATACACTACCTCATTTCTACCGTCCGTTGATATAAATAAAGTAGAGAGGGAAGAGCAGCCTAAATATGAGGCGGTTACTAAAACGGTCATGGTAGCTCCCGGCGAGTATAAAACGGTAACAGAACAAATATTGGTGAAAGAAAGTTCCAAAAAGATTCATTTGCCCCCAAGTGAAAATAAAAATGAAGGGGACTTACCTCAAATACAACAATGGGATATTCCTGTATTCGAAAAAGACCATGGTGCACAAGGCACTGACATCAAAGGCGGTAGGCAAGGTAATCCTTTAGGAGATACTCAACCTATCGTAACCACTTCTCCCAAAGTAACTACTTCTCCTGCTACGACTACCACCCAAGTACCGAGTAAGCCTAATCAAGCCCCAACTTCTACAAGCCCTACCCAATACGATGAAGTAACCAAAGGAGGGAAAACACCCGACGAAGACCCAAACCCAAATCAGTTTATACCCGTAACTAAAAAACCTGAACCCTTGAATATGCAGGAGGTAGTCTCTCAAGTAGCCTATCCTACTATTGCCAAAGAAGGAGGAATAGAGGGCGACATAATATTAAAGGTATTAGTTGACAAGGAGGGAAAATATGTAAAGCACACTATCTTAAAGACTATCCACCCTGTATTAGTACGTGAGGTAGAAAAACACATCGCTTCTTTGACATTTAATCCTGCTATGCAAGGAAATAATCCTATTTCTTTTTGGCAAGTTATTCCTTTTTCTTTCAGATTAAACCCTGAACATAGCCACTACCAAGAAGCGACGAAATATGGTTTTTATAAAGCGCGGGTTTTTCCTACTCCTACCTATACACACACCGACAGCGTGGGAGAAAGAAATGATTTTCGGACTACCTTGTATTGGAATGGGCGCGTACATACCGACTCTATGGGTAAAATACAGCTTAGTTTTTATAATGGGGACAAAGAAAGCTCTTTCCAAATTACAACAGAAGGCATTTCAGCAGCAGGCGAAATTGGAAGGGGAGTATATAAGTATTTTACCCAACTCCCTTTTGGCATACAGACACAATTACCGCCTACACTTATCGCAGAAGATACCGTAAATGTACCCGTAACGCTGATAAACCGAACAGTAGAAACCCAAACCGGACGAATCGCCGCCTATGTATTAGGGCAACCCTCACCACTCACGCCGCTTTTCAACGAGTCAGACCTGCATATTACCTTGCCTCCCCAAGGAAGCACTACTGTGTATTTACCCTTTAAGGTAGAAAATTTACCTAATACTTATGAGCTGCATTTGAACTATATGAGCGGGCGAGTAAATGAAAAGAGCAAACATGTTTTTCAAGTTATTTCAAGAGGTTATCCTTTTCAATTTGCCTTTTCGGGAGAGCCTCAATCTCAAAGTTTTGAATGGGAAGGAAAGGCTTTGATTCCCCAATCTTTGAAGGCAGAGTTAATCGTTTATCCTAATTTAGCAGAGGAAATGATGTCAGGAATTGAGAGTATATTGAGAGAGCCTCACGGTTGTTTTGAGCAAACTACCTCCGCAACCTATCCCAATTTATTAGTACTCCAATATTTGCAACAAGTAAACAAAGCCAATCCCGCAATACAGCAAAAAGCGTTAGACCTAATCAAAAAAGGTTATGAGAGATTACTTACCTTTGAATGCAAAGAAGGGGGTTTTGATTGGTTCGGTAAAAGCCCTGCCCACGAAGGGCTTACCGCCTATGGGCTAATGGAGTTTACAGAGATGAAAAAAGTATATCAAGGAGTAGATGAAAAAATGGTACAACGAACGATGGAATGGTTGCTGAGTAGGAGAGATAGCAATGGCAATTTTCAACTCAATTTAAAAGGAGTAGATGGTTTTAGGACTGCCAATAAGGGAACAATTACGCCTTTTGTTATTTATGCTTTGAGTGAAATTGGGAATTTTGAACTAAAAAAAGAAATGGAAATTTGTTTGAAAGAGGCGTTAGATACTCAAAATCCCTATCTTTTAGGGTTAATGGCAAATACACTCTTTAACTGTAAAGATAATAGAGCCGAGTTTATACTTGAAAAAATGGAGGAGATAATACCGTCATTCGTAAACGAAAAGCTATATACCGCTTCGGGGTCTTCCGGCAAATGGTTTAACACAGAAGTAACCGCTTTGGCACTCATGGCAAATACAAAAAGAACCCATAAGAATATGGCTAAAATGGAAGCGTATGCACAATCCTTACGCGCTTCGCGCCAAGCAAATGGCGGCTTTGGTAACTCAAGTGCTACAGTGATGGCCCTGCGTGCCTTGATTCGTATGAACGAATGCTGTGCGAAAGGGCAAAATAAAGGAAGCGTGTCTGTATGGATTGACGGAGAAAAAGTAGGGGAAAAGGCTTATACAGAAGAATCTTATGGTCCAATTCTGATAGGAAACCTATCCTCTTATTTAGAAAAAGGAAGTCATCGAGTCGAGGTGCAGTTTTCGGATTCTACGGCGATACTTCCTTATACTTTTCGAATTTCTGGCAATCAATATTATCCCGAAAACCCTTCACACACGCCCGTTTCCCTTACCTTAAAACCCAATAAATCTTCGCTTAAAGAGGGAGAAACCCTGCACCTAAGTGTTTCTCTCCAAAATCATGAACCCAAAGACCAACCGATGACAATGGCAATTGTCGGGTTCCCTTCCGGCTTAAGACCCCAAATTTGGCAACTAAAAGAAATGCAAGAAAAAAATGTCTTTGATTATTACGAAATCAATGACAATGAGCTTATTCTCTATTATCGCTCGCTCACCCCCTCCGCTACTAAACACCTTGCTTTAGACCTAAAAGCCGAAATTACCGGAAATTATCGCGCACCCGCGTCTTCTGCTTATTTATACTATAATCCCGAAACAAAATTTTATACAACCTTAGAGAAAATGGAAATAACCCAAGACCGAAAGAATAGACCTTGACTATAAGAGATTTTGCCAATTATTTTTCATAAATCCCCTTGTAATCACTATGGTTTATGTGATTTTACCCCAACGAGAACTGCCTATGGATAGAAGCCATTTTCTTGACCTATACTTACACAAAAATTTCTTTTTATACCAATTGGTTGAGATAGGAATCATTTACAGGCTCCGCAAAACATATAAATCCGACATAATTCCCTCAAAAACAGTAAAATATCCTTTATTTTTAAGCATTGATTATCAGTACTCAAATAATCTCCCGATGAACCAAGAGGGACTCCAAGTAATATATCCCTATTTCCCAATATTTTTTTTAAAAACCTATGAAAGTTAAATAAGGATTAGTTAATTTGCGATAAATTCTTGTGTACAGACACGAGATAGTCTTTTTCTCT